>CAIVYX010000279.1 GCA_903910245.1 uncultured Opitutia bacterium
AGGCGGGAGACCGTCGACTGCGTCACCCCCATGCGCCGGGCCACTTCCGCTTGAGTAAGCCCGGCCGACTGCCGGCGCGCCTCGAGCTGAGCTGTGAAATCCGTGTCGGCGACCTTTTGCCGCAAACCAGCTACCGCCTTCGGCGTATAACCAAGACTAGCCGCGAGCGTGAAGACGTCGCGGTGCTGGCGGGACTTAGTCGTGCGCGTGGCCATGTCCTGATTTGAACCGCTCAACCCATGCATGGCAATATGCAATATCTGCATATTGACTCTGCTTGTCACCCGTCCGCAGGAGCCAGATGCGCCGTGAGGGATGATCGAGGTAAAGATAAAGCCTGATGGCCGCTAAATTACCTTTCGTCCCTTGGTCGACCGCTAAGACGCCCTTCCCTTCGGGATGAACCCAGCCCGGCAAATGAAAGCCCGGAGCGAGTTGCGGATTATTCAGCCATCGGTCCTGAAAGTGCTGTAAGCGGGTTAACGCGCCATCGCAGCTGGCCTCATGACGCTTGCGAGAGCGTCGAAACGACCGCGCGAACTCCTCTGTCGACTCCGATACCCAAGCGGGGGACATGGTGACAGGCTTTCCATGGACACAACCGCCTCAACTCAGGGAAATACCCAGAGATGAATAAGTAGATGCGGCATCATCGCATCCTAACCTCCACGCATCTCCCGCCACCAGCCACCCGGGGCTGCCACCAGCCACCTGAAAGCGATCAAGCACGCAGCATCCTTTCCGGTCTCCGGTTTCCCTTTGAGTTCAAATCTCCCGTCACCCTTCAACTGTATTTCTGGCTCTCCCTATACTCGATACTCCATACTCAATACTCTCTCATTTGCACTTTTGCACAGGCCGCAGGCCGATTTGCACTTTAGCACGCTAGGGCAGCACGCGGTGCTGCCCCTACCCTCATTGCCTCGGGCCCTCGTGTCCTCCGGTCCTCGTGTCCTCCACTCTTGCCCCTTCCCTCCCAATCCCTACCGTCAGGGCATGTTCGCGTGGCTTCGTTCTCTCTTCGCTCCGAAGATGCCCGCGCCTGACCTCAGCCAGGCGCCGGATGAACCTGTTCCGTCCGAGCGCGTTGCTTCCACCCGTCCGGCTAACCAGCAGGGCTGGATCGGCGTCGATCTGGACGGCACTTTGGCCGAGGCGACGCCTTGGCAAGGCATGAGCCATATCGGGCCGCCGGTGCCTCTGATGATGCGCCGCGTCCAGCAGTGGCTCCAGAAAGGCCTCCGCGTGAAGATCATGACGGCCCGCGCCGGCGACCCGGAAGGCGTCGTGGCCACGCAGGCTTGGCTCAAGGCCAACGGACTCCCAGAACTCGAGGTCACCGACAAGAAGGACTTCGGGATGATCGAGCTTTGGGATGACCGCGCCATCCAGGTGGTGCAGAACCAAGGTATCTGCTTCTTGGGTACCTCTTACTTCGCCCGTCCGAAGGCCCCGATCCTGCCAGATGAGGTTGCCGACCGCACCTTCATCCTCGTAGGGTCGGAACCGAAAGCCCCTCCACAGGGCCCCAAGCACAGCGCATGAAAGCTTCCCTTAAACTCGAGTACTCCCTCCGCGTCCTCTCGCAGCTCGCCCGCCGCCACCGTGGCACGGCCGTGACGCGCATCGAGGAACTCGCCCGACTCGAGGACATTCCGGCCAATTACCTCGTGCAGTTGCTCAACGAACTCCGCGAAGGCGGACTCGTCGTCTCGAAGCGCGGCAAGACTGGCGGCTACCGTCTGGCAAAAGACGCCGAAGATATCTCCCTGAAACAGGTGCTCGCGGTCGTGGAACCGGAGCTCGTCGAGACGAAGATCACTCTCAAGGGCGCGTCCGGACCTCAGGTCGCGGCCCTCTGGCGCGAAGTCTCGAAGCGTTTCGATAAATCGCTCACCGGCTTCACCGTCGCCCAGCTGGCGCTGTCGGAATCCGGTACGGATTTTGAGATTTGAGCGCGACGGCATAGCCGTCGCGAGGGGACACGTGGGCAAGGTGACACGGTGACAAGGGGGAGACATGTATCAGGTGGAAGCGGTTAGCGGTTAGGAACTTATTTCGGATTTCAGCCGCGGGAACCCGAAGCCGATGGCCGATGGCTGAACGGCCGACTCCCGAGAGGCCGATGCCCTGGTGGCCGTCACCCGTCACCTTTGTAATATTTGCACATCATTAGGTAGGGCCGAGCATCCCTGCTCGGCCGCAGCCGGCCAAGGATGGCCAGCCCTACCCGAAGCAGTGGCACTATTAGGACCTCGAACTAACCTCGCCACCCCGGTGCGCCTAGACAAGATAGAGCGTAATCCCATGCGCTCCCTCCTGCTGCTCACCCTCGCCTGCATCTCCGCTTTCGCCGAAGATGTCCCCACGCAGATGACCGTCCGCGGCAAGGAGTTGTACAGCGAAGACTTTATCAAGCCGCTCGCAAAACACACCGGTAAGGCCAACGGCTACGCCAGCGGCTTCTCTGGCTGGCTCATCCACGGCACCGGCCCGGAATCCCGCGGCGGTCAGTGGAAGCAGGTCGAGGGTCGTTTCCAAGGTTCCGAGAACCCGCAGGTGAAGCACCCCGCCACGGCATCGTACGGTATCCAATACCAGAACATCATCCTCCAGTGCCAGGTCCGCCTTGAGGATGTCGAACTCGACAAAGATCCGGCCCACGGCCGCAAGTATCGCTACCTCCAGCTGCGCGCGACCAACGAGAAATCCTACCTCGGCAGCCTCAACATCCACGGCGGCGGCTTCCAGATCAACAAAGACGACAATGATCGCGATGGCCCGGATAAACTTCAGGTCCTCGCCACCCACAAGAAAGCGCTCGCCGTCGGCCAGTGGCACACGGTCCTCATCGAAATCATGGGCGACGAATACACCGCGACTGTCGACGGCCACGTCATCACCGCTCAGCACGCCGCCATCGCGCAGGCGAAACACAGCTTCATGATCGTCACCGGCCCCGAAGGCTCGGTCCGCAACCTCCGCCTCTGGGAAGCCAAGCCCAATGCCGACTGGCCCATGAACCGCACTGTCATCGCTGCGGCGAATAATCCGGTTGCGCCGGGGAAACCTATAGAAAAGAAGTAGTCGAGCAAACCAGCAAAGAAGCAGCTAGTGAAAACCGAGATAACCCAGTCCCTGAAAGTGCTTGGCGAGCTCACCAGCACCGCCGCACGCAAGAGCACAAGGCTTCTCTCCTTCCTCAAGGAGCCGGACTCCAGTACCCCAAATTGGAATTATGTCCTTTCACCCTCTTTCAATGAGGCCCTAGACATCAAACTGACCGATCGCGTAAGCGAAAGCGGCAAAGGGAAAGTCTGGACGCAAGGTGCTAACTTTAACTTTAAGACAGGCGACGTAATTCATTCAGCGTGCGGGACGCGCACACTTCAAGTGACAGAATCAGGTTCAGCAACACAGACAGATGAGTATTCCTTGGACGGCTTCGTCCGCTACGACGCTTTTGAAATAAGAGATGGGAAATACTCAAAGGCAGCCGGGGGCCATTGCTCACAGGTGGATTTCGTTCGTAAACTAATTCAGGGATAATCCGTCCGTGAGAAACCTCGTTGTCAACTTAACCGGATCATCGGGAAATTATTACCCAATCGATATCAGGCTATCGGAAGGCGGGATGAAGCTTCAATGTCCATGCCAGGCCGGAGAAAACGGCATGTTCTGCAAGCATGTCGGTCAAATCATGGAAGGAGACCTCTCCTCAGTTGAGAATAAATCGGAGAAGGTCGAACTGGCAGAGTTATTGCAGACGTCCGAGGCCAAGAACGCGATTACCCACTACTCGTCATTAAGAGGGGCACTCGAGAACCAACTTAAAGCCGAAGCGCTCGCCAAAAAGGCTGCTTCAAAAATCAAGAAGGAGATTTACGACCTTCTTTCAGGACGGGGCACTATTTAGGCGTGGACCTCTTCTTCACCGCCGTCGCGGCGATCATGCTCTATCTGCACAGCCTACGGGATTTCGCCCGCGAGGTGACACAGCTCGGCGGTGCCCAGCTAAAGCAGATTCTGCAGCGCGCGACCGCCAATCGTTTCGCCGGTGCGCTGACGGGCGCGGTGACCGCGGCGGTCATCCAATCCTCCTCGGTGATCAATTTCATCACGATGGGGCTCACGGAACAGAAGGTGCTGTCCATGCGTTCGGCCTGGACGGTCATGATCGGCGCCAACGTGGGCACGACGCTCACCGCCTGGCTGATCGCCACGAAGTTCGCCAGCATGGGGCCGGTCTTCATCACCCTCGGCGGGCTGTGGTCGCTACTCGGCCCGCGCCGCTGGCGCACCTACGGGCACCCGGTCTTCCACTTCGGCCTCATCTTCCTGGCGCTCAGCCTGATCAGTTCGACCCTCCTGCCGCTCGCGCAGACGCCCGAGGTGCTCGCTTGGCGCGACACGCTGTCCACGCCGTTGCGCGCGCTCATCTTCGGGGCGCTCCTGACCATGCTTGTGCAATCTTCGTCCGTCGTCGTCGGCCTCACCGTGCTTTCCGTCGCGAGCGGACTCATCGATCCCGCGATCTCGATCTGGGTGGTCGTCGGCGCCAACCTCGGTACCGGCTGGGTCGCGCTCTTCACGTCCTCCGCCCTCGGCCCGATTGCCCGTCGCCTCGCTCAGTTCAACGCCGGCCTCGATTTCTGCGGCCTAATGCTCTTCATCGCGGTGCTCCAGTTCGCCATCCGACCGCTGCTCGCCCTCATGCCCGACCCTGCGCTCCAGGTCGCACTCGTGCACTCGGCCTTCAATCTCTCCGCCGCCGCCATGGCCTTACTCCTGCTTCCCTGGATCTGGAGATATCTGGAGCGATTTGTGCCGGAGGAAGCACGATAAACGCGGCAGAGCCGCGAGGGGACACGTGGGCACGGTGACACGGTGACAAGGGGGAGGCATGTATCAAAGGGAGACCGGTAAGGATGCTGCGGGATCTCATGAACGCAGGTGTCAGGTGACGGCCATCGGGGCATCGGCCATTCGGGTACCAGCCGTTCGGCCTTCGGCAGCCGGCTCCTGGTTCCCGCGGCCGATGGCTGAGCAGCCGATTCCTGAGTCGCCGACAGCCGTGGCCGTCACCCGTCACCTGAAATGGATGCAACTATGTCGTGACGCGGTCCCGACCCTACCCAAGGCAGTATCCTCCACTCTTCTCCCATTTGCCTTTCCCCGCCTTCCCCCCACCCTATCCCTATCCCCCCTTTCAGCTGCCTCGCTATACTCCATACTCCATACTCTATACTCTCATCCCCATGTCCTCCCGTCGTCTCCTCATCGCCTACTTCGTTCTCGTACTCATCGCCATGACCTGGGTGTCGTGGTACGCCTGCGTTACCCCTTCAATCACCTCCCTGCCCGAATACGCCGGCAAGGGTCTCAACGTCGTGGGCGGTTACGTGACGGTCTGCTCCGAGCCATGGGGCTTGGCCACGATGTTCGACGCCTACTTCGGCTTCCTCGCCTTCTGGCTCTACGTCGCCTGGCGCGAACAGACCATCGCCTCGCGCCTCAGCTGGTTCGTCGCGCTGATGCTCCTCGGTAATTTCGCCATCGCCGCCTACGCCCTACTCTGCCTCCTCGGCTCCAAAGGCGAGACCGACCTTGGCAAGGTGTTCTTCACGCGTAAGGTCGCCTGAATGGGACGCGTCTCCGATTGGCTGCGCCGCCGGGTGCGTGATCCGCTCGTCGCGGAACTCCGCCAAGGCGCGACCCCGGAGGCCGTCTCGGCCGCGGTCGTGGTCAGCTTCGCCATCGCAATCATACCGTTCATTGGCTTGACGACCCTGCTCTGCCTGGCGGCGGGTCGGCTCTTCCGCCTCAACCACGTGGTGATGCAGATCATCAACCACACCGCCTTCCCTTTGCAGATTCTGCTCATCGTACCTTTCGTCCGCCTCGGCGAAACGCTCTCGGGGGCGCGGCATTTCGCCCTCACCCCTAAGGCGATCATCGACGAATTCAACCGCTCCATCCCCGATTTTCTGGAGAAATTCTGGCTGACGGGCCTCCATGGGCTCATCGGCTGGACTGTGACGGTCCCGCTCGCCTGCTGGCTCCTGCACCTTATCCTGCGTCGGACGTTTCGCCGTCTCCTTCCTAAACCTTCCGCCCCATGAATCCCCTCACCGAACTCGGCTTTGAATTCCTGATCCTCCTCGGCGAAGCCTGCGTCTTCTTCGCGCTCTGCTGGCTCATCGCCAAGAAGATCGACAACTGGTCGATCGTCGACGTCGCCTGGTCCTACGGCTTCGCGCTCGTCGGTCTACAGGTTCTGGCCACCCACTTCTTCATCCATCAACACCTCGGCGGCCAAGGCCTGCTGATGGCTGGCGCGACGGTGCTCTGGAGCCTGCGCCTTGGCACGCACCTCTCCGTGCGTGTGCTCGGTCATCTGGACCAGGAAGACGGCCGCTACCTCAAGATGCGCGCCGAGCACGGCGCGCGCATGCCGGCGCAGATGGCCTACTTCTATTTCGTCCAGGCGCTGGTCCTCACGATCCTCTGCCTGCCGCTCCTGTCATCGAATCCCACCGGCGCCTCCGGCCCGGCCAAGACCATCCACTGGATCGGCCTCGGCTTGGTCGGCCTCGCCCTCCTCATCGAGACGCTGGCGGACGCCCAATTGGCGGCCTTCAAGAAAGACCCGGCCAACAAGGGCCAGGTCTGCGAGAGCGGCCTCTGGGCCTGGAGCCGCCACCCGAACTATTTGGGTGAATGGCTGGTCTGGGTGGGGTTCCTGCTGATGAGTTATAATAGCACGTATCGCGGTATCCCCGGCCTACTCTGCGTCGGCGTGATGTACTATTTCCTGACACGGGTTACCGGCATTCCGCTCACGGAGCAGCAACTCCTGACGTCAAAGGGGCCCGCCTACGCCGACTACCAGGCACGCGTGCCGGCCTTCTGGCCCCGCCCGCCCCGACGCTGATTTTCCGCCGCGGCGGATTGCCAGCGAGGGGGTCATGGTGTAAAGTATAGGTATGCCTCTCATCGATACCCTCATCGAAAAGGACATCCTGCCCGACAGCGTCATCCGCTGGGGCATCCGCCGTCTGCTCAAGCAGCGCCTCGCGGACGAACGTCCGGAGTCCGCGGCGGCGCGCTTCGCCAAGGTCGACGCCTTTGCCGCCGAGCTGCGCACGCTGCCAGTGGCCATCGAGACCAAGGCGGCGAATGAACAGCATTACGAGGTGCCCGCGGCGTTCTATAAGCTCTGCCTCGGCCCGCGCCTGAAATACTCCTCCTGCTATTACGCGCTCGGCAACGAAACCATCGGCGAAGCCGAGGAAACCATGCTAGCCCGCACGTGCGCGCGCGCCGAACTCCGGGACGGCCTCGAGATCCTCGAGCTCGGCTGCGGCTGGGGTTCGCTCACGCTCTGGATGGCCGATAGATACCCGAACGCCCGCATCACCAGCGTCTCGAACTCGGCCTCCCAGCGCGCCCACATCGAACTCGAATGCGCGCAACGCGGCTTTAAAAACGTCCGGGTCATCACCTGCGATATGAACGTCTTCGCCGCCGAGGCTTCGCGCTTTGATCGCGTGGTGTCGGTCGAGATGTTCGAGCACATGAAGAACTGGGGCGAGCTCATGCGCCGCATTGCCGGATGGCTTAAGCCCGGCGGCAAGCTGTTCTTCCACGTCTTCACGCACAAGGATATCGCCTACCATTTTGCGGCCAAGAACTCGACCGACTGGATGTCGCGCCACTTCTTCACGGGCGGCATCATGCCCTCCAACTGCCTTGCCAGCCGCTTCCAGGACGACCTCCGGCTCGAGGCGCAGTGGGACGTCGAAGGCCGCCACTACGGCCAGACGTCCGAGCATTGGCTCCAGAATACCGACCGCCACCGCGAGGAGATCCTCCGCATCTTCGCGCAGACCTACGGCGAGGACCGGGCGAAGGCCTGGCTGGCCAACTGGCGTGTATTCTTCATGGCCTGCGCCGAGCTCTGGAACTTCCGGGGCGGCGCCGAGTGGATGGTCTGCCATTACCGCTTCGCCAAGCGCGCGGGCTAAGTCCGCGTTTGCCTCGGGCCGTCCGCGGCGTTTGCTCTGCCTCATGCAGAGCTACGAAGAGAACGGCGTGCCCATGGAACGATGGAAAGTCGGCGCCTCGACTTATGAGACGTGCCTGACGCGCGGCGCGCGCCTCCTCCGCTGGAAGCTCGACGTCCCCTCGGGCCATCGTGAGATCCTTTTCTGGCCCGAAGGCGCGCCGATGGACCTCGACAAGATTGGCCCCGTCCGCGGCGGCAATCCGATCCTCTTCCCCTTCATGGGCCGTAACTACGCCGACGGCGAGAAGTTCGCCTGGAAGGCCGCCGACGGCGTCAAACGCCCGATGCCGCAGCACGGCTTCGCCCGTGATGCCGCCTTCGAGATCGTCGAGAGCGGCCCCAAACATGCGGTGGTGCGGATGATCCAGGACGCGCGCGGCCGCGGTTGCTATCCCTTCGCCTACGATTTCCGCATTCGCTTCGACTTCCTCGAGCTCTTCCTGCGCATCACGTTCGAATTCGAGAACCGCGACGCCCAGCCACTGCCGTGGTGCGCCGGCCACCACTTCTACTTCACGCTCCCGTGGCACGCGGGGCTGAGTCGCCGCGACTATATCGTGAAAATCCCGTCGAAGAAACAGTGGCGCCACGCCGCCGACGGTAAGTTGATCCCGTTTGCTGAGCTCAAGGGCGCCGAGGCGATCAGCTTCGATAATCCGCATCTCACGGACTGCATCTTCACTAACCTCAAGTCCGCCACGCTCAGCTTCGGACCAAAGTCAGGCGAAGAGGACATCACCATCAAGGTCGGCGAAGAAGCGATCCCCGGCAGCTGGGCGAGCGTCGTCACCTGGACGCCCGATCCGGAAGCGCCGTATTATTGCGTCGAGCCGTGGATGGGCCCACCCAACAGCCCCGAACACAAGAACGGGCTCCGCTTTGCGGAGCCCGGTCAGGTCGACACTTTCGTTACCGAAGTGTCATTGATGTAAGCTCGGCGGCTTACTTGTTGCTCTTGCTATTGAGGGGCAGCTTTCCCTTAGCCTTGGTCGGGGCGGCCTTCTTGCCGGCGGCCGGAGCAGGCTCAGGCGTCAGGACCGGAGTCACGACGGTAGGACCCGCGGAGAACGGAACGAGGTCCGAGGCGGCGCCATCGGTGACGGGGGACGGACCCTTGGCAGGGCCCATGCAACCGACGAGTGCGAAGGAAAGGAGAGAGAGAACGAACAGATTGCGTACCATGGCAGTGAGGTTAGGTTGCGGGAACTCTACCCGCCATGCCCCACCGCACAAGCGCAGATTCTGGCCCCCTCACCCTCTTCGTCTGCACGGGGAATTTCTACCGTAGCCGCCATGCGGAGGCCCTCTTCAACTGGCATGCGACCCGCATGGGGCACCCCGCCCGGGCCTTTTCCCGCGGCCTTCTCACCTCCCTGGTGGCGGATGAACCCACCCTGATTTCCCGGGACACCGAGAGGCGCCTTCGCGAACTCGGCATCCCCCTCGACCTGACCGGCCCCGCGCCCACCCAGCTCCGCCGGGAGGACCTGGAACGGGCCCATCGGACCATCGCCCTCAAGAAGGATGAGCACCACGCCATGATGCTCCAGTCACATCCGGAATGGGCCGACCGCATCGAATACTGGGCCGTGCATGATATCGACTTCGCCCATCCGGACGACGCCCTGCCTCAGATCGAGGCTAAGGTCCTCGAACTGATGCAGGGGCTACGGTCCTAATCGATTGACGCTTAGGCCGCCGAACCGGCGCCAGCGCGGCGCAGGGTCTCGAGATGCGAGGCCGCCTGATTGAGCAGGCCACGCAGTTCGACCATCGTTTCCTTGGCCACTTCGGTCTTGGTCGTAGCGGCTTCCTTGAGGGCTTCGGCGCGGAGCGCGAGTTCCTTGGCGAGCTCGTGGGCGGCGGCGATCGACTTGGCCTTGAGTTCGCGGGTGCGGGCGTCGAGGCGGGCGGCGAGGGAATCGATATCGCGACCGAGGGTGCGGCTCTTTTCCTTGAGCTCAGCGGCCATGATGCGGGAATCCGGCACGCGGCGGAGGTCTTCGGTCATGCCGACCTTGGAGAGCGTCCAGATGATCCACTTGGTGGGATCGAACTGCCAGGGCTTCACGCCGTTGCGGTAGTCGTGCTGGAACTCGTGGTGATAGTTATGGTAGCCCTCGCCGAAGGTGAGGAGCGCGACGGCGCCGCTGTCACGGGCGCTGTGGTCCGTGGAGTAAGGCTGGCGGCCGATCATGTGGCAGAGCGAGTTGATGCAGAAAGTGCCCTGCTGGACGACGACCGTGCGGAGGAGGCCGGCGATGAGGAAAGCGGCGAGCGCGGTCATGCCGGGGTTACTGTAACCCATGAGCACGGCGTAGCCGTAGCCGAGGGCGGCTGGGCAGACGAAGCCCACGAAGGCACCGATCCACTGGACGTAGCGGTGCTGCCACATGACGAGGGGGTCGGCTTCGAGGTCCTTGACGTTGGTGACGGGCGGCTTCGGCTTGAGGCGGAAGAGGAGCCAGCCGATATGGGCGTAAAAG
>CAIVYX010000280.1 GCA_903910245.1 uncultured Opitutia bacterium
ATATGGGCCGCATCGGCCTCATCAACTCCGGCGGCCCTTCGGGCAACAACGACTTCGCCGAAGCCGTGAAGACCGCCGTCATCAACAAGCGCGCCGGTGGCCAGGGTCTCATCTCGGGCCGTAAGGCCTTCCAGCGCCCGATTGAAGAAGGCGCGAAGCTCCTGCACACGATTCAGGACGTCTACCTCACGAAGGAAGTCACGATCGCCTAAGGCGTTCGTCCTCTCCTGACCAAAGCCCCGGCATTTGCCGGGGCTTTTTGTTGGATGACAATCCTCACTCAAAGGGAAACCGGAGACCGGATGATTAGCTGGGGACCATATGTCCGCAGCATCCTACCCGGTTTCCGGTCTCCTTTTGAATTTTCGTCTCTCCTATCCGCTAACCGCCAACCGCTAACACCTCCGACCATGAGTAGGCCCAGTCCTCTTGCGAAGACCGGGCTTACTCATGGTCGTTTACTTACTTCGTCGGGACGAGGTCCGCTTCGGTCAGCATGGGCTTACCGACTTCACCGCGCAGAGCCTTCACCTGGGCAGGCGAGACGACCGGGGCGGAGTTACCGAAGCTGTTGCGGACGTAGGTGAGGACGGCAGCAATCTGCTCGTCCGTCTGCTGCGGCAGCGCCATCATGGGAACGGGCGGCGTATACTTCTTGCCGGAGACGGTGATGGGGCCCTGCAGGCCGCGCAACTGGATGCGGATGAGGTTCTCGACGGGTCCATTCACCCAATTCGACTTAGCGAGCGGCGGCGCAAGGACGGTGCCTTCGGCGGCTGGACCATGGCAGGCCATGCACGTCATGAAGGCCTGCTTACCCAGCTCCATGACGGCCGGGTCGACGTTTGCGACGGCCGCGGTGGCGACGACGGGCTTGATGGTCGAGATATCGAGCGGCTTAGGGTCGGCGACCTTAGCCTTCTTGGGTTCCTTACCGAGGGTGGCGAGCCAGGCGACGATATCGCGCACTTCGGGCAAAGTGAGGGCGTCCATCGCCGGCATGCCGGAAACGGGCGTGGACATGGACTTGATATCCTTACGGGCCACCCGCCAGCGATTGCCGGCAACATCGACGTCAACATTATCTTTCTCTTCCTTGATCAGCGTGCCCACCAAGGCTCCACCGTTGCTGAGTTCGATGTTCACGATGCCATAACCGGCGACGATGACGGCACCAGAGTTCACAACGGACTCGAGGAGATAACGTCGGTCGCCGCGCTTGGCGATACCGGCAAGGTTTGGACCGGCTTCACCGCCGGCGGCATGCGCGTCGTCGGAAGCGCGGTGACAACGCAGGCACTGGCCAGCGGGCAAGGCGGTGAACAGCGCGAAGCCATTCTTGGCGTCACCGCCTTCGAGCGCCGGTAGCCACTTGGCGAGTTTATCGTCTCCACCCGCGAACCCCTTCTGCGTGGCGGCCAAAGCCTCCTTCACGGAAGGCTCGGAGCGAAGCGCGGCGGCTTCGAGCAACTCGATAGCGGCAGGCGAGACGCCCTTGGCCTGCTCGAGCGCTTTGAGGCTCTCGACGAAGAGCGCGTCGACACCGGCGGCCTGTAATTTACCAAGCGCTTTCCACGCGCCCTGACGACGTGCGGCGGAGCCAGTCGAAGCGGACTTGGAAAGCTCGATGAGGCCCTGCGCAGGATTCAGATGGGCAAGCGCGCCGATGGCGACCATGGCGACTTCGTCCTGCTTGTCCTTGGCATATTTACCAGCGACCTCAGTGAGATCGGCCGGCTTACGTTCGAGCCAGAGCTCGAGGGCCTTGGCACGGGCGGATCCGCTCAACTTTGGGTTGGCGACCAGACCGGAGAGGAGGTCATTGGAGAGCGAAGCGACCTCGAGCTTGTACTGTTCCACGAGCTCGAGTGCTGCGCGGAGGAGATCGGACTCGCCCTTGAGTAACGTCGGCAAGGCGGCACTCAGGCTCGCACGCAACTCCTTGGCGTCACGCGGAGGGAGCGGGGCCCAGTGGCCAGTCGACTGGTCGACAGGATAAGGATTGGCCCACAGGGCAAGGAGGCGCAGGGCTTCAGCGCGGGCTTCAGCCGGCAGCTTCTCGTTGGCGGCAATCGCGACCACGCGGGCGGCGTTCTGCTCTCCGCCGAGACGGAAGGCGCTATGCGTCAGGCGACGCAGCATGAAGGTCGTCCATTCGCGGACCCCTAGGTCATCAACCAGCGCGGCGACGGCCGGGCGACCAGCTTCGAAACCGAGGTCATGAATAGCGCGAATCGCCTCATCCGCCACCATCGTGGACTTATCCTTCACGAAGCGGGCGGCGGAGGCGTCGTTGCGGCGACGCAGGGTGATGACGGCGGCGAGGCGGACGGACACGCTCTCGTCTTTGGCCACCGCATCAAAGGACTCGGCGGTCTTGCACAGGTGGTCGATGGCGAACGAGCCGGCGTGTCGGATGATCGGGTCGGCGTCGGCGTTCTCCTTGAGCATCGCGAGGACCTCAGGGAGATACTTGTTCGCGCCGAGACGGGCAGTAGCGATGGCGGCGAAGGAACGTACGCGGAGCGACGGATCGAGGATCAATTTACCCAGCGGTAGGTCATTACCCTTCAGCGGAGACTCTTCGAGCGCGCGGACAGCCTGAGCGCGGACTTCCGCATCAGCGTGCGCGAGCAGCGGGACGAGGCGACGGGCGGCGGCGGTACGCGCTTCGACGGAAGCTACCGGGGTCGGGCCCTTCCAAGCGCCACCAGGAGCGATGGCCGCGCCACGACGGGCGAGAATACCGAGGCCCCAGATGCCGTGCACGCGTTCGAGAGCGTTCGCGGACTTCGTGGCGGCTTCGAAACGATCCGCGGCATCCGGGCGGCGGGTGAGCTCAAGCTGGGAGCGCAGGCGAACACGCTGGTCGGCGTGCGCGAGGAGAGCAGCGAGCTCAGCCGAGGAAGCCTTGGCGATACCGCCGTTAATGAGCGCCGCCACGGAGGCGACGGACTCAGGCTTCATGATCTTGTTAGCCTCAAGGGTCACGAGACGTCCGGCCTCATGAGACTCCCAGCCAGTGATGAAGTCAGAGACGACGAGTCGTCCTTTCCAGTCGTACTCGACGTCGGTCGCAGCCACGCCCCAGAGCAGCTGGTGTGAGGAGGTCATCTTCATACCGGCGCCCGCGGGCTCCATCTTGAAGGACCAAATACCAGAAGCACCGGCCGATCCGCGGTAGTCGCAGATATGGAAGTGCTGGGCTTCGGATTCGAGGAAGCCCGCGCCGGGGTGATAGGTGAGGCCGGAAGGACCGGAAGAGATATAGGCAGACGGCGGAATAATGAAGGCCGGCTGGACCGGATTCTGCAGCTCCCAGACCTTCTCGGTCATCCAGCGGGAAAGGGGGCGCTGCTCGAGGCCGATCGAGCGGTGGAAGGTGTGCATGGCCTGGTGTTCCATCTCCCAGCCGGAATCGGCACCTTCGACCACGTAGACGACGCGGGCGGCGTCGCCTTGGTCAGAGTTATTATCCACGGAGAAGCCGTTGCCGAAGTCGTCGAACGCGATCTCCTTCGGATTACGTAGGCCGAAATGGACAACTTCGAAGTTCGTACCGTCGGGCTCGAAACGGAAGACCGCGCCGCGATTACGGGAGTCGTACTTCTTGCCTTCCTTGGTGGTGACATTGAAGCCGCGGTCGCCGATCGTACCCCAGACGCGGCCGTCCGGTCCGATGGCAAAGCCGTTCATGTCGTGACCCGAGAGCGAGATGCGCACGCCGAAGCCGTCTTCGATGACCTTACGAGCGGTTTCGACGCCGTCCTGCCTGGCGTCCTGCATCATCCATAGTTTGGGGATACATGCGAAGTAGACCGTATCGTCCCAGGCCATCACCCCGGCGCCGGTGCCATCCAGCACGTCATTGAAGCTACCGGAAAAGATTTTATTGGTCGTGAAC
>CAIVYX010000281.1 GCA_903910245.1 uncultured Opitutia bacterium
CGTGGCGGCTTCGGCGGCGGCGGAGGCGGCTCTCGCGGCGGCTTCGGCGGCGGCGGCGGCGGCGGCTCTCGTGGCGGCTTCGGCGGCGGCGAACGTCGCTCCGGCGGCTTCGGCGGCGGCGATCGCGGCGGCTACTAATCCTCGGATTAACCCCCTGCTCAAGGGCGCCTTTCGGCGCCCTTTTTTGTGCCCGGATGGGTCTAAACTCCTGCTTTATACTAGGTAAAACCGGCTATCCGCTTGTCCCCTGCTGACCAGCGGGCTAAATGCTGGACCGTCATGCGCCTCGTGCTCGCCACCCTCTTCCTGTCGCTCTCCATCGGTTCGGCCCAAGCCGCGCTGAACACCGAAAGCCTTCCCGCCGGGTCGGTTGCCATCGTCGGCGTCGACATCGCAGCTTTTCGCGCCTCTAAAATCGGCCAGGCCCTCGAGAAGTCCGGCGGCATGAAAGCCAAAGAACTCGAGGCCTCCCGCAAACTCAACGAGCAGCTAGGTATCGACCCCAAGAACGACCTGCATGACCTCGTCGTCGCCATCTATCCCGGCGCCGACGGCAAGGTCGCGGAAAAGAATGCGTCTGGCGTCGTGCTGATCCGCGGCAAGTTCCTACCCGCGCGCATCAACTCCTTCGGCCAAGCCAACAACCTCCCGTCGAAGACTGTCGGCAAGCACCAGGCCTGGGAAGCCAGCGCCTTCATCGAGAAACTTTCCGGCGAGAAGCCCAAGGACGACGCCAAGGATGCCTACGTCGTCGCCCACTCGGAAAGCCTCGTGGTCATCGCGAGCGCAGCGTTCCTCGAGCGCGCCCTCGTCGCGGCCGACCGTAAGGAGAAGTCCGCCCAGCTCCCTGCCGCAGTGGCAGCCAAATTCGCCGCCGCCCAGAACGGCTGGCTCACCCTCTACGCCGACGCGACGAAGATGGAAAAAGCGAAAGGAGACGTCGGTGTCGAGGCCCTTTCCCTGATGCTGGGTGAAAACGCCACCGACTTGCAGCTCGCGATCGCCGCCGGCTTCGTAAGCGCGGAGAAGGCTTCGACGACGCGCAAACAGATCACGGGCTTGCAGGCTATCGCGGTGATCGGGCTCTCGGACGACGACGACAAATCGCCCGAGGAAAAGGAGAACATGGCGCTGCTCGCGGAGCTGGTGCAGAAGATCCGCATCGGCGGCGAAGGTAAGCAGGTGACGCTCGACCTCGACTACCCGGCCGACAAGGCGGTGAAGGCGGTGAGCAAGGCGATCGAGAAAGCCCAGAAGACTCCCGGCGCTCCGGCCGACAAATAAGGTCTGATGCGACGTCCGTGGCTACTGCTCGTCCTTCTCGCGACGGCGAGCGGACTGGCTTGGCTCTGGCTCGACCCAGCGGACCTCCGTCTGCGCATTGACCCACGGAGCCGCGAACTCGCGCTCATCATTCCCGCGGAGATGGTCGGCCGTCTTACCGCCACCGCGGTAATTCTGGCCCTACCGGAACTGGCCGGGCCGGAACAGCGCGCCGGCCTGCGCGAACAGTTGGCCCGCCCGGCGGTGAATTCAGCCCAGCACGTGACCCTCGGCTTCATCCCCGGACAACTGGCCGAACTCACCGTAGACACCCCAGAAGTTTCCGACGGCGGCAAGGTGATCCCCGGACTCGCGCGCGTGCAGTTACGCGGCGTGCCGCATGGCTATCTCCTCGTGCACGCCGCACCCGCGAGCGCCTTACTCGAGACCGCCGCTCGCCGCCGCTGGCTCGGTCGCGCGCTCATCGAGGCGGGCGCCCAGGCCGAAACGGCGACCATCGCAGTCGGCGAAAGCGACGGCGGCGCCTTCCTCGTTGCGACGATCGCCTTCGCCTATCGGACAGGCGAGGAGGCCGAGGCCGCGCTCAAACGCCTGACGGAAAAACAAGGCGACACCGAAGCGCTGGGTTTCGCCGCGCGACCGGGAACCGACCGCATCACACGCCAGACGAAGCTGCTCGTGATCCGGCTCGATATTGAGACAGACCTCGTCCTACAGGCGCTGCGCCACCGTTGACACTCAGGCCTTCTCCAGCGAACCGTCGGCGTTGAGACGACGGTAGTAGCAACCTGGGCGGGCCTTACCGTTCTCCTTTGTGTGACACGCGCCCTGGCCCGCGGGGCGAACCTTGTAGAGGATCGAGTTCTGCTCGCAGTTAACGCGCACCTCGAGGAGCTCGAGGAAATCGCCGGAAGTCAGGCCCTTGATCCAAAGTTCGTTGCGCGACGTGCTCCAGAAAGTGGCCTTCTTTTCACGTAGCGCGGTCTGCAGGGCGAGCTCGTTGACATAGCCAAGGATGAGCACTTCGCCCGTCAGGGCATCCTGAGCCACGGCTGGGATGACATCGGCCTGCCCGGAAGCGATTTTCCGCAATTTTCCGAAGTCGAGTCGCAGGGCCAGGCCTTCTTCGAGTTCTTTGTCGGACATGTGACCTTTTTGAAGGGGTTTGGAGGCTCATTCAAGGCTGGAAACCCCACCCGCTTATCCCTTACGGATTAAGCCTATGTCGCTTAACAATTCCGCCGACCTTTCCCGCGCCGCCACTGAAGCCCGCGGCCTCGCCATGGACGCC
>CAIVYX010000282.1 GCA_903910245.1 uncultured Opitutia bacterium
GCGATCTTCTTGGCGTTCGGGTCGGCGGCCGGGATGGGCGGAGGGAGGAACTTGGTAAGGCGGGCGATGACTTCCTTGTTCTCGGGCTTGTTGGCGAGGTTCTCGGGCGAGGTCGGAGCGTTAACGAGATCGTAGAGCTCGGTGTCCACGATCTTATTGTCCTCGAGGCTGCGCCAGAGGGTCAGGCGCCAGCGGTCGTCACGGATGCTGTAACCCATGACGTCGCGTTTGGCGGTGCCCTTGGCGCCGTCCTTCTTGGTGATGCCAGCACCCTTCGGGTACTGGCTGATGGCGACGGGCTTCACGGTGACGGTGGGATTTTCTAAGACGGGCTTGAGGCTGACGCCATCGACTTCGGGCTTGGGCAGTCCGCAGAGGTCGACGAGCGTGGGGTAGACGTCCACGAACTCGACGAGCGAATTGCTCTTCTGGCCAGCGGTCTTCTGACCAGGGTAGCTGAAGATCAGCGGGACGCGCGCATCGACTTCGAAATTGGTGTGCTTGCCCCATTCTTCGTGGTCGCCGAGTTTCCAACCGTGGTCGCCCCAGAGGACGATGACGGTGTTATCGGCGATGCCTTCTTTCTCGAGGGCGTCGAGCAGGATGCCGAGATTGGCGTCGGTGTAGCTGACGGCGGCGTAGTAGCCGTGGCGCACCTGTGAGGCGAAGGCAGCCGGCAGGGGGGTGCGGGCAAGTTTCTTGTCCTTCGCCGGGACGTTGATGTAGGCACGGAATTCACCGCTGTCGCTGTCGCCGGCGTAGGCCGGGGCGCCGACGGGGTAGGGGCTCGCGGTGTCCGGAATCTTGGCCGGGTCGTAGAGGTCCCAATATTTCTTAGGGGAGACAAACGGGAGGTGCGGCTTGGAAAGACCGACGGCGAGAAAGAACGGCTGTCCCTTCTTGCTCAGTTCAGCGATGGTCTGTGCGGCGAGACGCGAGGTCTTGCCGTCGGTGTAGAAGTCATCAGCGACATCGCCGGCTTCGAAGGCTACGCCTTTGCCTTTGTTCTTCACGTCTTCCTTCACTCTGTCAGCGTCGGTGGGATCCTTGGCGTAGGTCGGCGCCTTGGGCGTCATCCACGGCGTGGACCAGCTCGGTTCGTCATCGAAGCCGCCATGGAAGATCTTGCCCATGGCCTGGGAGAAGTATCCGTGCTCTTTGAAGAACTGAGCGACGGTCTTGGCGTTGGGGAGCGCTGCGCGGAAGTGCGTCTCGAGATCCCAAACGCGGGTGGCGTCAGGGCGCTTGCCCGTCATGATCGAGGCGCGCGATGGGCTGCAGATAGACTGCTGGCAATAGGCACGGTTGAAGACCATACCGCGCTGGGCGAGACGGTCGAAGTTCGGCGTCTTGATGACGGTGTTGCCGTAACAGCTGAGCTCGGGACGCAGGTCGTCGACCGCGATGAAGAGCACGTTGGGCTTCTTTGCGTCCGCCGCTTGCAGCGACGAAGCGAGGAGGAACCCAAGGGCCAGGAGACGGAGCATTTTCATAGGAATCTGACCAAGTAACCCCTATTTGTGCCCAAGGTTGCAAGGTTGTAAGACTCGGCATTTTGCCGGCCTCCCGAATGCCGATTTTTCAACCTCAGCGGCCTGTCCTGGGTAGGGATGCGATGATATCGCATCCGCCGGCACGAATTCATTCCCGGTGACGGGTGACGGCCACGGTGGTCAGCCTTCCGGGTGCCAGCCGTTTAGCCTTCAGTCGCCGGAAGCCGGGTGCCAGCTCCCGATGGCCGAATGGCCGACCCCTGAACTCCCGATGCCCGTGCCCGTCACCCGTCACCGGCTCTTTCTGCCTTTGCTTCGCAGCCGTTCACCATGCCAGCAGAACCCCGCGACGAAGTCGCCCTATACTCCATACTCGATACTCAATACTCTCTGCTCAGCGATCCGCGGCAATCAACTCCCATCCCTTCCGATACTCCTTCGTCAGCAACGCCTCAGCCTCTGGCTTGTTCGGGAACTTCATAGCCGCGGCATCCCATTCGAGTTTCACGCCCGAGAACCGTGAGGCGACATTGCCGAGCTGTACGGCTTCGGTCAGCGGACCAGCGTAGGCGAAATTATCCGTGGTCTCGTGTCCTTGGGTGATCGCATCGACCCAGGCATGATAGTGGCTGGAGCCTTCGACGAAGTCCGCGAGGTCGATGGCGACCTTATCGGTGGGCTTAACCTGAGCACGCGCCCGACGCGCGAGATCGCCAGGGTTGAGGTTCTTGTCGAACTTTTCCTCGGGGTAAAGCGACGGCATGGCGACGTGCGGGAGCATCATGACGCCGAGTTCGCCGATGAAAATCGATCCGGCGGCGGACAAGGTCTTGCCGGGCGGGAGTAGTGCGAGGGTGGCGTCCGGCAGGCGGCCGCCGTCGTACCAGGTGACGGAGAGGGTATTGCCCTTGGTGTACTCGGTGCCGGGGAAGACCCACTCGATGGTTTGCTGCGCGCACCAGGTCTGCGCATTGGCGCCCACGCTGTCCGCCTTGACGCTGAGAGGCGCGCCGAGCTTGAGTGCGGTGAAGACGGGGTCGAGCAGGTGGCAACCAAAGTCGCCCATGGTGCCGCTGCCGAAGTCCACCCAGTCGCGCCATTTGAAAGGATGATAGACATCAGGTGCGAACTCGCGGCTCGGCGCGGTGCCGAGCCAGAGGTCCCAGCTTACGCCGGCGGGCACGGGGCCGGAGGCCGGCGCGGCGGTCATGCCGGTATATTTGTTACCGGTATTGGGGTGCCAAGTGTGCACGGCGAGGACCTTGCCGATGCGGCCGGTCTGAATGAGTTTCACGCCGGTACGGTATTCTTTCGCGGAATGAATCTGGTTACCCATCTGGGTGCGGACCTTCGATTTAGCGGCCTGCAGGCGCAGCTGCCGCGCTTCCCAAGCGGTATGGGTGAGAGGCTTCTGGCAATAGACGTGCTTGCCCATGCGCATGGCGATCATCGTGGGCAACGCGTGCATGTGGTCCGGCGTCGAGACGGTCACGGCGTCAAAGCCATCGCCGAGCCAGGTGTACATCTCTCTCCAATCGCTGTAATGCGTCACGCCAGGAATCTTTTTATCGATGTGGGCGAAGCGGCTGGCGTCGATGTCACAGAAGCCTACGAAGTGCGCCTTGGGGTGGGAGGCGCATTCGGCGATATCGGAGAAGCCCTTGCCGTCGACGCCGACCGCGGCGATCTGCACCTGAGAGTTCAGATTGCGGGCTCGGACGATCGCAGGAAAGGCGAGGGTTGCGAGCGCAGCGGTGCGCAGAAAGTTTCGACGGGAGAGGGTCATGGCTGGGGTGGGGTGGATTGATTAAGAATCCCACCACCCCATACGCAACCCGCGGATATGACCTATATCTGCTGTATGTACGTCCGAATCCGCCGCCTGGTAGGGATGCGATGACATCGCATCCGTTGGGATAAAATCATTCTCAGGTCCCAGGTCTCGGCCCTCAGGTATCTGGTTCAGGTGTTCAGCACCAGGGTCAGGTTCAGGATCCGCACCCGCACCCGTACCCGTACCCGATAACCCGTACCTGATACCCGACTGCCGAGACCCGAGACCTGAAGATGTATGCCCTCAGCCAATCATCCGGTTCCCCTATGCTGCCC
>CAIVYX010000283.1 GCA_903910245.1 uncultured Opitutia bacterium
GCCATGCTGGGCACGAAAGGCACCACTCCGGCATACTCTTCCCCCTTTATTTTGGCCTGAATTAGGCCTGGGAGGGCCGTGATGACCCCAATGACCGAGCCCCCGAAAAGACAAAAAACCGCACCCTTCCAGCCGCAGTAGGCACCGACCCCAGCGCAAAGGATGATGTCGGCTTCGCCCATGGCTTCGCGGCCGGCCATGACGCTGCCGATGGTCCGGATCCACCAGACCAACGCCGTACCGACGGCGACGCCAAGCAAGGCATCGATAAGCGCTCGGAAGCGATTCACTGCTTCGATCGAATGCAGGGTCTCGCCGTGGATCGATGGGACCAGCATCGCGAGGATGACGCCGGTGCCGACGAGCGCGAAGTTCGGGGCGTCGGGGACCATCATGTCGTCCAGGTCACAGCCGGCGAGGAGTACGAGCAGGGGAAGGTAGACGCAGGCCACCGCTGCTTTCGCCGGAGGGAGGAACGTCCAGGCTGCGACGAAGAGCAGGGCGGTGGTGAGTTCGACGAGTGGGTAGCGGACGGAGATGCGCGCGCCGCAGCATTGGGCGCGCCCACGCAGGAAGAGCCAGCCGAAGAGCGGGATGTTATACCAGAAGGGAATCGGCTGGCCGCAGGCGCAGTGCGATCCTGGGGTGACGATGGATTCTCCCTTGGGCAGACGATGGATGCAGACGTTGAGGAAGCTGCCGACGCAGGCACCGAAGGCACCGGCAGTCAGGGCGGCCAGTCCCGGATGGAGCTTAGCGAAGTTCTGCAGGTCGACGAGCGTCATGGGTTCAGGGTGCGGTTTCGCCGAGCGCGGCGCGCATCGGGGCTTCAGGGGGAAGCATGCCATTCCAGAGGCGGAAGGCGAGCGCTCCTTGCCAGCGCAGCATCGAACGTCCGTCGCAGCAGGCGATGCTGCGTTCGCGTGCATCCTTGAGTAAGCAAGAGGCTTCGCTGCCGTAGGTAGTATCGAAGACGAATTGTCCGGCGGCGAGGAGCGCAGAAGGGAAGGGCGAGGCGTCGGTCGGCTTCAGGCCGAGCGTCGTGCAGTTGACGATGACGGCATCAGGGGCTGCCTTGATCTCGGTCAGGCCGGCGGCTTGGACGCGCGGGTCGGCGAGTGCGGACGCGAGGGCGGCGGCCTTAGCGAAATCGCGGTTGTGCAGGTGCAGTGCGGTGCAGCCGTCGGCGAGGCAGGCTGCGGCGACGGCGCGGGCGGCACCACCGGAGCCGAGGAGAATCACCGATCGGCCCTTGGTCGTTTTTCCGGTACGTTCACGCAGCGCTTCCAGGAAGCCTTGGCCATCGGTGGTGTCGCCGGCCCAGCCCGTCGCGGTGCGGATGAGCGTGTTGACGGACTCGGCCCGCCGGGCTTCGGGTGAGAGGGATTCGGCGAGCGAGAGCGCCTGGATTTTGTGCGGGACGGTGAGGTTCACGCCGGCGAAACCTTTAACGTGCAACAAGGCCAGTACCTCGGGTAGTTCCTCGGCGGTGATGTGCAGACGATGGTAGCGCACGCCGGCTAGGCGCGGGTTCGTCGGGAGTAGCGTCGCGATGGCGGCGTTGTGCATCGCTGGGCTTAGCGAGTGCGCGATGGGGTCGCCGAGCACGCCCAGCTGGCCGGGCGCGAACTCGGTCGTCCGAAGGGACGCGAGGGTGAGGGTGTCAGGCGCGCTCATCGGTCTTTTCCAGGGCGTGGACGAAGGTGAGGAATAGCCGGCTGCTGCGGTCGTCGCCTTGGGCTTCGAACTGCGACACGAGGTTGCGGCAGCAGCGCGCGAGCGTCTGGTGTGTCGTGACAGGAAGGAGGAACGCTTCGTCCGCCGGCAGTTGATTGTCGAGCAGCAGCAGCTGCACTTCCGCGCGGGTGCGGAAGGCGCCGCCTTCGTAGCAATCGAGGTAAAGTGGCTCGCGCCCACGGAAGATGCCGACCATGAATCGTCCGGGCAAGCCGACGGGCTCGACGGGCAGTCCGAGGCGGCGAGCGACGAGCAGGAAGATGAGGCAAAGCGAGATCGGGATGCCGCGACGGCTATGGATGACCTGCGAGAGTAGGGAAGAAGCAGGGATGGCGAAGCTTTCCTGAGCACCGCGATAGCCTTCTTCACCGAAGATCACGCGGCAGAGCAGTCGGCATTTCGCGCGGACGTCGAGCGGTTCGGCGATGAGTTCGCGCGTGCGGGCGGCGAGGCGGTCGAGCTCGGTGGAATAGGCGTCATCAGCCAAAGCTGGGTCGGTGGCACGTTCAAGCAGGAGGCAGGCTTCTTCTAGGTCGCAGTGCGGGTCGCGGATATGGGTGAGGAAGGCGTGAGCGGCGGCTTCGGGGGTGCGCAGGTCGGCGAGCAACAGGCGGGCGTGGGCCGAGAGGGCGTCGTCTTTAGTCAGGGCTTCGAGCCAGAGGACGCCTGGTAGTCCAGCGGCTTTGATCTTACTGAGTACGGCGAGGCGGACGACCGGTGAGGGGTCGTCGAGGAGGCGCACCAAGGTCGCCAGTTCCGCATCATGCGTCATGGCGGTTTTCTACCTGCGATAACGGCATCTCGGCAACAAGGGAGTCCGTTCCGCCGAGTCTTTTAGAGGTTGACGGTGGCACGTGTGTCTTGGTGTCGCTAGGCTGGCCCTCTGCGGTGAGGCGGGTTTTCGGATTGAAGGAAGCCGCCGCCCAAGGGAGTCTGGGGCTCATGACCGCTACGCGCATCCGCTGCGGGGTGGCCGGCACGGGTTCGCTCGGCCAGCACCACGCCCGCATCTACTCGACCCTGCCTGGCGCCGAACTTGCCGGCATCTTCGAGCCCAACGATGCCCGGGCGGCCGAGATCTGCGCCAAGCATAACTGCCATCGATTCGCCACGCTCGACGAGATGGCCGCCGGGTGCGACGCCGTCAGCGTCGTCGTGCCGACGAACCACCACGCCGCCGTCGCGCTGCCCCTGCTCGCCAAGGGCGTGCACCTCCTGATTGAGAAGCCGATATGCGTCACGCTCGAAGAGGCCTCCCAGATCCTGGAGGCCGCCGCCAAAGCCGATCGCATCGTCCAAGTTGGTCATATCGAGCATTACAACCCCGTGATGTCGTATCTGGAGAAGGCCGTCACTGATGCCCGCTACATCACCGCCGAGCGCCTCGCGCCTTTCACCCCGCGCGGCACTGAGGTCGGGGTGGTGCTGGACCTGATGATCCACGACATTGGCATCGTCCTGCAGTTAGCCAACTCGCCGGTCGAGCGCATCGACGCCGTTGGCGTGTCGGTCGTCACCAAGACTGAGGACATTGCCAACGCCCGTATCGCCTTCAAGAACGGTTGCGTTGCCAACCTGAGCGCCAGCCGCGTCTCCTTAAAGAAGAACCGCGAGATCCGCGTCTTCCAGACCGGTGGCTACCTCTCTATCGACTTCATGGGCCAAAAGGGTCACACCGTGCGTGTCGACCCGACCGCCGAAGGCGGCTTCGCCAAGGAGGAGATCCCGATCGAGAAGGGTGAGCCCCTGTCTATCGAACTTGCTTCATTCACCGCCTGCGTCCGCGATCGCAAGAGCCCGAAGGTCAGCGGCGAGCTCGGCCGCACTGCCTTGGAAGTCGCGATCAAAATCACCGAACAGATCCGCGCTGGTATGGCGCGCAAATGAGCGCGTTCCCGTCCATCCCGGCGCACTTCGACCGGCCCCGTGCGGGCGAGGTCGATATCCTCGTGGTGGCCGGGGAGCACTCGGGCGACCAGCACGCCGCCAAGGTCGTTGCGGAATTACTCAAGGCCCGCCCGGGTCTGCGTATCGCCGCCTTCGGCGGGCCGGAGTTGCGCACCGCTGGCGCTCAGCTGCTGATGGACATGACCACATTCTCCGCCGTGGGTATCGTGGAGATTCTTTCGGCTTATCCATTCTATCGGAAGCTCTTCGCGCGTATGGTTTCCTGGACCACGCACTGGAAGCCCAAGGTCGTCGTGCTGGTCGATTATCCTGGCCTGAATCTCCGTCTGGCTAACGAGCTCCGTAAAGCCGGTCTGTCGCGCGCCGGCTTCGGCGAGACCGCGGTCATTCAATACGTCAGCCCGCAGTTATGGGCTTGGAAGCCCAAGCGCCGCTTTACTATGGCGCGAGACCTGGACGGCGTTGGCACGATCTTCCCGTTCGAGCCGGCGGTATATGCCGACACCAAACTGGATGCTCGGTTCGTCGGGCATCCGTTCGCCGAGTCCGACCATCAGCCTGGATTGAAGTATGATGCTGAGGGTCCCGTGCTGCTCCTGCCGGGCAGCCGCCCGAAGCCTGTCCGCAAAATCTTCCCCGCGCTCGTCGAAGCCTTCGCGCTCTTTCGTAAGGACCATCCCAAGCGCCGCGCGCTTGTCCTGCACACTGGTGGCGAAGTGCATGCGGAGCTTTATCGCCTGCTGGCTGAATACGGCGACCAGGCTAAGGGCATCGATCTGCGCCCCGTCTCCGAGGGCCCCGCCGCCGGTTGCGCTGCGCTCGTCAGCTCGGGCACCATGTCGCTCTCGGTCGCGCTTGCGGGCATTCCCGGCGCGGTCGTCTATCGCGCCAATCCGCTCACCTGGATTGTCGGTCGCCGGTTGATCGCCGGACGCATCGATAACCTCGGCATCGCGAATATCCTCCTCAAGCGTCAGGCTTGGCCGGAATACTTGCAGGGTGCTTGTGAGCCTGCGCCCCTGGCCGCCCGCCTGCGCGAGTGTGTGGAAACTCCGGGCCCGCGAACTCAGGCTTCCGCTGATGCCGGCGAGCTCCTGCGCCTGCTATCCGCGCAGTCCGGCTCCACTCCCGCCGAGTGGGTTGCTACCTTCCTGCCCAAGTGAGTACGTCGCTGAAGATTGCGGTGCTCGGTTGCGGGTATGTCGGCGCTGAGTTCACCCGTCAGGCCCGCGCGGCTGGACATGATGTGCTGGGTATCGTTCGTTCGGAGGCTTCGCGCGATAAGTTACGCGCCGAAGGTATCGCCGCCGAGGCGTTCGATATCCAGGCCGGTGATTGGTCGGCTCTGCCTGCTCGCTTTGATGCAGTCGTGTATGCGGCCAGCACCGGTGGCGGTGGGCCTGAGGCTTATGCCTTAGCTTACGATGTTGGCGTGAAGCGCGCGCTTGCGTGGGCTCGCGACGTCGGTGCGCAATGCTTTATTTTCACCAGCTCCACGGGCGTGTATCGACAGGATGACGGCGGTCGCGTGGATGAAACGTCTCCCGTTGGCGGCGCGCCGACGGCGGATGCGATTCTCGGCGGAGAACAGGCCGTGCTGACTTCGGCTTTCGCCAAGGCGCGCGTGTTGCGCTTCGGCGGACTTTATGGTCCGGGCCGTCATCACCTTGTGGATCAAATGCGCCGTGGCGAGAATGTCATCGGCGGTCGCGTGGATCACTTCATCAATTATCTGCATCGCGATGATGCGGCCTCGTCGATTCTCGCCGCCATCATCGGCGGACCCGCCGGCGCGCGTGTTTATAATGTGGGTGATGGGAATCCCGTGACGAAAGAAGCGCTCGCGAAATGGATCGCGATGCGCCTGGGGCAGGCTTCTCCCGTGTTCGATCCGGCCGCTCCGGCGGGTCCGCGGGTGGCAAAAGGGGGCCGGACCCAGCCGAATCGCATCGTTTTGACCGAGCGGATACGGGCGGAACTGCGGTGGAACCCCTTATTTCCTGAGGTTTTTGCGGGCTTAAGTGTGCTTTTCTGAGATTTCCGCCCGTTTAAGCTCACCTGCTTTAAGGCAGGTTCTTCACCCGTTCGCCTTCATCCTGTAACAATAGGATGAGATAGTCCGCTCGCATAACCGCACCACAACCTATGAATAGCACCCTCAAGTCCATGCTGATCGCCGCTGCCGCCTTTACGTCGGTCTCGGCTTTCGCCCAAGATAAAGCCACGCTCGATCTTCTCGTGAAGAAGGGCCTCATCACCGCTGAAGAGCGCGCGAAGACCCTGGACGAAGCCGCTAAGGCTCGTACGGCCTCCGGCCTCAACAAGGTGTTCGTCAAGGAA
>CAIVYX010000284.1 GCA_903910245.1 uncultured Opitutia bacterium
CCATTCAGTCCTCAACGCAGTCCTCCACTCAGCCCTCCCGTTCGAGTGTCGGTTCCCGAGCCTATCCGACTTGCACCGTCTGAAATAGGCGGCTTGATGGTCGGATACCCCCCTTATGCGCACCCCGTCGCTCCTCGCCCTTCTGGCTTCGCTTGTCTTCGTGACGGCGGCCGAAGACGGCGCCCAAGTCTATAACACCCTCTGCGTCGCCTGCCACGGCCCCGACGGCAAAGGACTCAATGGCCTGCCACCCCTGGTCGGCAGCGACTGGCCTAAGGGCCCCGCTGCGCGCTCGATCAAGATCGTGCTCAGCGGACTGGAAGGTCCAGTCGAAGTCGCCGGCAAGTCCTACAACATTGTGATGCCCCCGCAGGGCGCCGTGCTCAGCGACGAGAAGATCGCCGCCGCGCTCACCTATGTCCGCAAGACCTTCGCCAACGGCGCCGGTGCCGTGACGCCTGATGAGGTCAAGGTCGTGCGTGCCGCGACTGCCCAGCGCGTCACGCCCTGGACCGCCGAAGAGTTGCTCAAGGCCCATCCGTTCCCGCCGGCCAAGACCGTGCTTAAGAATCTCGTCGGTACGATGTATAAGGGCGAGTGGAAGGTCATGCCTGACTTCTCCACGCTCAAGCCCGCGCTGATCGAAGACTTCAACGTTGGCGTGATCGACGTGGCCCAGTCTGGCCAGAAGGACGCTTTCGCGATGGTCTGGACGGCCCAGTTCGAAGCCCCGGAAGCCGGCAAGTACACCTTCCTCTTCGACTGCGATGATTTCGGCGCCCTCTATGTCGGCGGTGAGCGTATTGCCGAAGTGAAAGGCATCGGCCCCGTCGGCGGTCGCGCCAAGGAAGTGCCGGTCATCCTTAAGAAGGGTCCGACCCCGCTGCGCGTTGAATACGTCGAGTTCGCTGGTCAGGAAGTCGTCGTGCTCGGCTACAAGGGCCCGAAGGATAAGGAATACAAGTGGCTCTCCAAGACCAAGGGCGGCAAGGCCGGTAAGCCCGCCAAGGAGAAGGTCTTCATCCCGATTCAGCCCAAGGACGGCGTCGCCGCAATCTACCGTAACTTCATCGACAACACCGCCCCGCGCGCCATCGGCATCGGTTTCCCCAACGGCCTGAACATCGCGTACAGCGCCGATAATCTCGCCGCCGAGCTCCTCTGGAACGGCAAGTTCATGGATGGCGGTCACCACTGGACCGACCGTGGCGCCGGCAACGAGCCGCCCGCCGGCACCAACATCATCAAGCTCTCCGATGGCCAGGGCATCCAGCTCGAAGGCGTCGCCGGTGACGTTGTCCGCTACGTCCGCGAGAAGGATGACAAGGAATGGAAATTCTCCGCCGTCAACGTCGCCGCCGAATTTAAGGGCTACGACCTCGACAAGGCTGGCAACCCGACCTTCCGCTCTGCGGGTGAAGGCTTCGCGCTCAGCGATGCCTGGTCGCCCGAAGAAGTCTCCGGCAAGGCCACGCTCACCCGTACGCTCAAGGTGACCGGCGCCAAGGCCGTCACCATCGTGTTGGCCCGAGACCTCGCGGTCAGCGGTCCGAGCGACGGTGTCGCCGAAATCGCCGGCGGCCTGCTGGTGCGTGCTGTCAGCGGCCCGGCCCCGAAGGCTAACGTCAACGACAAGAGCCTCACGCTCACCCTCAAGCCCGGCGAGACCGCCGTGCTGGGTTACTCCTTCCGCTAATCCACATCACTGGAACCCACCTTTATGAAGAAGCTCTCCCTTATTCTCGCCCTCGCCGGACTCGCCGTCGGCGTGTCGGCCGCTCCTGAAAAAGCTGCCAAGGCCGCCAAAGCCCCTAAGGCAGGCAAGCTCGCGACGGTCGACTCCATCCGTGTCGCCGAGACCCGTCAGAACGATTTCTACGAACGCGTCGAGATCCCCACGCCCGCGGGCGAGGTGACCGAAGTGTCATCGATCGCGCTACTCCCCGGCAAGAAGGTCGCCATCGGCACCCGTCGCGGCGACATCTGGGTCGCCGAAGGCGCCTACGATGCTGACCTCTCCAAGGTCAAGTGGACCAAGTTCGCTTCTAATCAGCATGAGCCCCTCGGCATGTTCTGGAAGGAAGGCTCCATGTATGCGATGCAGCGTCCGGAGTTCACGCGCCTGACCGACCGAGATGGCGATGGCCGCGCGGACAGCTTCGACACCGTCAGTTCCAAGTGGGGCGTCAGCGGTGACTACCATGAATACGCTTTCGGCTCCGACCCGGACAAGAACGGCGACGTCTGGATGGTCCTCTGCCTCACCGGCTCCTTCCATGCCCACGCTCCGTGGCGCGGCTGGTGCGCGCGCATCACGCCTGACGGTAAGTTCGTCCCGACCACTTCGGGTATCCGTTCGCCAGGTGGCATCGGCGCCAACGCTCAGGGTGACATGTTCTACACCGACAACCAGGGCGTCTGGAACGGCTCGTCTTCGCTCAAGTGGCTCCGCCCCGGGTCGTTCCAGGGTAACCCTACCGGCAACAAGTCCGCCGCCCTCGCGAACTTCCCCGCTCCGCCCGAGCCCACCAGCGGCTCGCGCATCCTCACCGAGCGCCTGAAGTTCCCCGAGTTCGTGCCTCCGGCGGTGATCCTGCCGCACGGCAAGGTGGGCAATTCTCCGTCCGGCATCGCGTGCGATATGACCAAGGGTAAGTTCGGCCCGTGGGAAAGCCAGATGCTCATCGGCGAGCAGACCGCTTCGCAGGTCCAGCGCGTCAACCTCGAGTTCGTCAACGGCCTCTATCAGGGCGCCGTGTTCCACTTCCTCGGCGG
>CAIVYX010000285.1 GCA_903910245.1 uncultured Opitutia bacterium
CGCCCATGATGTCGCCCTGGTATTCTTCCGGGGTGACGACTTCGACCTTCATGATGGGTTCGAGGAGGATCGGCTTGGCATCCTTCATGGCTTCCTTGAAGGCGAAGATACCAGCCATCTTGAACGCCATTTCGTTCGAGTCCACTTCGTGGAAGGAACCAAAGATGATGCGGGCCTTGAAGTTAATGACGGGGTAGCCGGCGACCGTACCGTTGTTGGCGGCTTCGCGGATGCCTTCAATCGCGGGCTTAATGAATTCCTTGGGGATGACGCCACCGACGATTTCGCTGATGACTTCCTCGCTCTTTTCGCCAGCAACGCGCGTGGCAACTGGGTTGGGTTCAAGTTTGATTTCAACGTGACCATACTGGCCACGGCCACCCGACTGGCGGATGAACTTGCCCACGCCTTCGGAGGCGAGATTGATGGTTTCGCGGTAGGAAATCTGGGGCTTGCCAGACTTAGCCTCGACCTTGAACTCGCGCTTGAGGCGGTCGACGATGATTTCCAGGTGAAGCTCACCCATGCCGGAGATGAGGGTCTGGCCCGTCTCTGGGTTGGAAGTAACGCGGAAAGTAGGATCTTCCTGAGCGAGACGCTGCAGGCCGAGGGAGAGACGCTCCTGGTCACCCTTAGAGTTGGGCTCGATGGACATCGAGATGACGGGCTCCGCGAAGGTGGTCTTCTCGAGAATCAGGTCGTCTTCGGCGGTGAGGGTGTCGCCAGTAGCGATATCCTTCGGGCCGATGATCGCACAGATGTCGCCGGAATAGGCGACGTCGATTTCTTCGCGGTCCATCGCACGCAGGAGCACGATGCGCGAAATGCGCTCGTTCTTGCGGGTGCGGGGATTGTAGAGGGCTTCGCCCTTCTTGAGCTGTCCGCGGTACACGCGGTAGAAGACAAGCTGTCCAACGTGCGGGTCGGACCAAAGTTTGAAGCAAAGGCCAGTGACCTTAGCTTTGTCGTCCGGACCAATGGTGATTTCCGTGTCGCCGTCGTCGGTGAACGCCTTCTGGGGGCGCATGTCGATCGGGGAAGGCAGGAAGTCGACAACGCAGTCGAGGAGCATCTGCACGCCCTTGTTTTTGAAAGCGGAGCCAGGAATGACGCCGATGAAGTTAAGGGACAGGGTGGCCTTACGGATGCCCGTGCGCATTTCTTCGATGGTCACTTCATGACCGTCGAGATACTTGGCAGCGAGGACGTCGTCGAAATCGGCGAGACCTTCGATGAGCTTGGTGCGCCACTGTTTGGCTTCTTCCTTCTGCTTCTCGGGAATTTCGATTACGTCGAACTTCATTCCCTTGGGGTCGGTTTCGTCGTAAAGGTAGGCGACGTTCTTGATCAGGTCGATCATGCCCTTAAAGTCTTCGCCCTGGCCGATCGGGATAAAGAGCGGGTGAGCGTTGCCCTTGAGCTTCTCGCGGATGTCGTCGACGGCGCCGAAGTAATCAGCACCGGTACGGTCCATTTTGTTGACGAAGGCGACGCGCGGGACGCCGTACTTGTTCATCTGGCGCCAGACGGTTTCAGACTGGGGCTGCACGCCAGCTACGGCGCAGAAAACGGCAACGGCGCCATCGAGCACGCGGAGCGAGCGCTCCACCTCGGCCGTGAAGTCCACGTGGCCAGGAGTGTCGATGATGTTGATACGGTGATCAATATTTGCAAAATGACCTTCCTTGGTCTTCCAGCCGGCGGAGATGGCAGCCGCGGTAATCGTGATGCCACGCTCGCGTTCCTGTTCCATCCAGTCGGTGGTAGCGGTGCCATCATGCACTTCGCCCATCTTGTGCACCACGCCGGTGTAAAAGAGGATACGCTCCGTCGTGGTTGTCTTGCCGGCGTCAATATGCGCGGCAATACCGATGTTACGCGTGTGCTCCAGAGGGAACGCACGGGTCGGAGAATTGAGAGAAGAGAGGGTGGACATGGTCGGGACCAGGTATCGGCCTAAAATAGATTCAGTCAGAGATTACCACTTAAGGTGGGCAAAAGCACGGTTGGCCTGAGCCATCTTGTGCGTCTCTTCGCGCTTCTTCACCACGTTGCCGGTGTTATTATAGGCGTCGACGAGCTCAGCAGCGAGGGCTTCGGACATCGTGGTACCCTTGCGGCCTGCGGCGGCAGCGGCGACCCAGCGCAGCGCAATGCTGTTCTGACGCTCAGGAGAGACTTCAACCGGCACCTGGTAGGTGGCACCACCGACGCGACGGCTCTTCACTTCGAGCTTCGGACGGCAGTTCTCGAGACCGCCGAGCAGCAGCTCGACGGGATTGCCCTTCATCAGCTTTTCGCTGACCTTCTCGATCGCACCGTAGACGATGCCTTGGGCGATGGACTTCTTGCCGGACTTCATCACGACATTGATGAGCTGGCTGATGAGGGGGGATCCGTAACGGGCGTCCGGGAGATGGGCGCGCTTGGCTGCTTTGCGACGACGAGACATGTTCTAAGGGAGTTGGGTGCGGAAACGGATTAGGCCTTCTTTTCCTTCGGACGCTTGACGCCGTACTTGGAACGGGAGCGACGACGCTTCTCGACGCCGGAGCAGTCGAGGGGTCCGCGGACGATATGGTAGCGTACGCCGGGAAGATCCTTCACGCGGCCACCACGAACTAGGACCACCGAGTGCTCCTGGAGCTTATGGCCTTCGTCGGGAATATAGGAGATGACTTCCTGGCCGTTGGTCAGGCGCACCTTGGCGACCTTACGCTGAGCCGAGTTCGGCTTCTTCGGCGTACGGATCATAACCTGCACGCAGACGCCGCGGCGGAAGGGCGAGTTATTCAAGGCAGGCGACTTCGACTTGGCCTTGGGTTGGACACGCGGTTTACGGACGAGCTGGTTGATGGTAGGCATGGACCTC
>CAIVYX010000286.1 GCA_903910245.1 uncultured Opitutia bacterium
CAAGTTGCCTTTGATTTCTTCGAAGCTCGGCAAGGGTTGCGGGTCATAATGCTTCTTGGCGTAAAACTCGCCGCGCCTCAACTCGTCCGAGATGATCAGTTCAGACCCTAAGGCCGCAGGACCCCGCAACGTAATCCCAGCGAGATTCATGACCGATTGTCCCTTCTTCTTCAGTGGACGCAGCGTCACTTGATACTCTCCGGGCTTCGACAACCTTACGCCTCCGACCGGAATATCCTGGACCAGCCGCCAGCCACCCGTGTCCTTGACCGTTCCTGACAGCTTATACTCCGCGATCTCTACTTGATACGAGTTGCCCGCCGAACCAGCGCCTGATGCCTGTCGCACGAAGACTTCCAATTCGCCTGCGCCCAACTTGACCCGCCAGGAGACATAGGTTTCGAGCTTATCCCAATTCTCAATCAGCGCGCCGCCGAGACGGGCTCCATCTCCATGGATTGTCGCGACACGAACCGGGAGCGGAATGACATTCTTGACGTAAACCGTTTCAGCTGCGTTTAGCGACGCCCCCCATGAAGTCAGGATGGCCGCTGACATCGCCCATGCTTTGGCGATAAATAGCACCCGTTTCTTAATCGAAATCGCGAATCGCATGCAGGCTATCACTGCACCATCAGATCAGGCCTGTTACAATTTAATACATATGAAGAATATAGCCCATCGGAGTTAAAAAGGAAAAGGACAGCACGTAGTGCTAGCGAAGACGGGGCCTTTGAGGGGGCAAGTGGGAATGGGGGCAAGGCGACACGGGGATGCACACTATGTCGTGACGCGGTCCCGACCCTACCAAAGGAAAAGGACAGCACGTGGTGCTGTCCCTACCTAGATACAGCTATGTCGTGACGCGGTCCCGACCCTACCAAACACCCTTCCCTCCCCCTGCCTTTTCCCATACTCCATACTCTATACTCCATACTCTCCCCCATGCGCCTCCTCGCCCTCCTCGCTTTCACCGCCTCGGCTTACGCCGCGGAAACGCTGCCCCTCTGGAAAGGCGATGCGCCCGAAGGCGACGGTAAGTTATCCGACTCCTCCAAGGCCAAGCTGACCGTGCACCTAGCCGACAAGCCCAACGGTGCCGCGATCGTGATCTGCCCGGGCGGCGGCTACGGCGGCCTCGTGACGAAAGGCGAAGGTCACGGTATCGCCGCATGGCTGAATGCCCACGGCATCGCCGGTATCGTCCTCGAATATCGTCTGCCGGCGGGCCGCGCATACGTCCCGCTGCTCGACGCGCAGCAGGCGATCCGCACGGTCCGCGCCAACGCCGCGCAATGGAAGATCGACCCGCAGAAAGTCGGCATCATCGGGTTCTCCGCGGGCGGACACCTTGCGTCGACGGCGACCGTGCACTTCGAGACCATCGAGACACGTGCGCCCAACGCCGTCACCGGCCAGAGCAGCCGGCCCGACTTCTCAATCTTGATCTACCCAGTCATCAGCATGGATGAAGGCGTCCACCGCGGCTCCAAGAAGAACCTGATGGGCGAAACGCCCGCCGCCGGCCTGCCGGATTATTTCTCCAGCCAGAAGCATGTGAAGGCCGACACCCCGCCCTCCTTCCTGGCGCATGCGCTCGACGATAAAGTCGTGCCCATCGAAAATAGCCGCATGTTCTACGCGGCCCAGCAGAAAGCTGGCCTGCCCACCCGCCTCATCGAGCTCCCTAATGGCGGCCACGGCCTCAATGGCTACAAAGGCCCGTCCTGGGACAAGTGGCAGGCCGAATCCCTCCTTTGGCTGAAGGAAATCAAGGTCCTGCCCTGAGCACCGATTACGGACTTCAAATCCAGCCCTGAACCTCCCATAAAACCCTTCCCCTCATGAAATCCCTCCTCCTCGCCCTGCTCGCCACCGGCTCCCTCTTCGCCGGCGAAAAGGTCACCCTCACGCTCGCCGACTTCACCGACGGCAACGGCGGCGCCCCCGCCGGCGGCTGGAAAACCGAAGAAGGCGGCGTCATCCACCTCGCCGCCAAGCAAGGTGCCGGCGCACTGATCTCCAAGAAGGAGTACACGAACTTCGAACTCACCTGGGAATGGCGTCTCGAAGCCGCCGGCAACAACGGCATCAAGTATTGGGTCACGAACATCAAGGACGCCAAGGGCAAGGGCGAATGGCTCGGCATCGAGTACCAGATGATCGACGACGACAAGCACCCCGACGGCCTCAAGGGCGGTAGCCACAACACCGGCTCGATCTACGACATCGTCGACTCCGCCAAGGACAAAGCCAAGAAGCCCATCGGCGAATGGAACCAGAGCCGCATCGTGGTGAAGGACGGCAAAATTGAGCACTACCTCAACGGCAAGCTGAGCTCCTCGGCCGACACGAAGTCCGACGAATGGAAGGCCGCCATCGCGAAGAGCAAGTTTAAGAACAAGAAGGGCTTCGGCCCCGGCCAGGGTAAGCTCATGCTCACCGAGCACGGCGACCCATGCTGGTTCCGTAATATCGTCATTACCGAACTCTGAGACCGTCTCTGAGCTGGTAAATCAAGGGCGCCCGTAGGGCGCCTTTTTTCGTGCCGCCTTATTCAGCCCAACTTGATCCGTAGACCATCGTAGCAAAGGCCGACCTTAGGGTGCGTCTTATGCAGCTGGGCCATCGTGGTCTCGTAATTAATCTGAAAGGTCATGTGCGTGAGCAACGCCCGCTTAGCGCGAAGGTCGTGCGCCGCCTGGCAGGCTTCGTCGACCGTCATGTGCGTAGGATGCGGATTCGGACGTAGACCGTCGAGAATCGCGAGGTCGGCATGCTCACCGAGTGCGAGCGACTTCTCGGTCATCGCGCGACAATCGGTATAATAGGCGAACTTCATACCCGTCGAAGGCTCCTCGAAGACGAGGCCCAGGGTGGATTCGTTACCGTGCGGTAGGAGCGTCGAATAGATGATGCCGCCGCCAGGCAAGACGAGCTTCGACGGCATGAGGCTGAGGCTCAGCGAGACATAGCCCGAAGCCTGCGGCTTGCCGACCGCGTAGGGGAAGATGGCCTTGATTCGCTCGAGGCCGACCTCGGTCGAATACACCGGGATAGCCGCCCCACCCTTGTTCGTACAGAACTGACGAAGGTCGTCCATACCGAGGACGTGGTCGGCGTGGCCGTGGGTCAGGATGAACGTATCGACCTCGCGGACGTCGTACTTCAGGCACTGCGTCCGGAACTCCGGAGAGGCGTCGACCTGGACGTGATGGCCCTCGATGACGACGTGCACGCTCGTCCGGGCGCGCCAGTTGCGCGGATCCTTCAGATCCAGCCCAGGATTGTCATGGGCGGGCAACGGACAACCCTGCGAAGTGCCGCAGCCCATGATGAGGATTTCCATAAGGCGAAGAAGACGAGAAATGCGGCGAAAGGCAAGAGGCGGGCTTCGCCGAGTATCGAGTATGGAGTATCGAGTATAGGGTTAATGCCGGGGGTATAAGGGGGTACCAACCTTCAGGGAATAGCCGACGAGGCCGCAAGTGACCGCTCGCCGCCAAACCTTTCACTTGTGGCGATGAAACCTTCCACACCCCTCGGCCCGGTTAAGACTTATCGCGACCTTCTCGTCTGGCAAAAAGCCAAGCTGATGGCCGTCTCGATCTATCGCCTCTGCGAGACACCTGGCCTTTCGCGAAAATACACGCTTTGCGACCAGATGACCCGTGCGGCTATTTCCATCGCCTCGAACATCGCCGAAGGCGACGAACGGAGCACCAACAAGGATTCGCTACGCTTCGTCGTCATCGCACGGGCGTCTCTGGCGGAACTCGAGACTCAGGTGGAGATCGCCCATGAAATCGGAGCGGTCAGCAAAGAGGATGTCGCTAGGTTCCGCTCCCTGGCCGAAGAACTGGGCCGACTGATAGGCGGCGTCATCCGCATGAGGCAGGAGCGGGAAAGGTTTTCCACTGACGAGTCTTAGTCAGCCGTGGCTGATGGCGGCATTTCGGGCAGGGAAAGTCCATTTCATGATACTCTATACTCGATACTCCATACCCGAGCGCCTTTAATCCATCCCCTCCGGCAGTCTCCCGAGACTCCATACTCGATACTCCATACTCTCAGTCCCCTCCCGTGTTCGCCAACCTCACCGATAAACTCACCAAGGCCCTCCACGACCTCCGGGGGCTCTCGAAGCTCTCTGAAGAGAACATCGCCCCGGCGCTGAACGAGGTGCGCTCGGCACTGATGTCCGCCGACGTCAATTTCAAGGTCGCCAAGGACTTCACCGAGCGCGTCAAGGTCGCCTGCCTCGGCCAAGCGGTCATTGAGTCCGTCAACCCGGGCCAGATGGCCGTCAAGATCGTGTCCGACGAGCTCACGAAGCTCCTCGGCGAAGGCGAACGCCCGATCGACCCCCGCCGCCCGCTGCGCGTGCTCCTTGTCGGTC
>CAIVYX010000287.1 GCA_903910245.1 uncultured Opitutia bacterium
CCGGACGAACAATATCCCCGGCCTGAACGACTCCAGCGGACAGCCTTCGCAGAACTACTACGTCAAGCGCCTCGCTGGCGTTCCCGGCCAGAAACTCCGCGTGGGTGAGAAAGGTGAACTCTTCGTCGACGGCAAGGTCGTGACCTCGCCTGAGCCGATGGTGCTCAATAGCCGCCGGGCGATGGACAAAGGCTACTACGGCTACCTGCCAGAAGCCGGTGGCGATCGCTACGCGATTCCCCTGCAGCAGGAGTATACGGTGACGTCTGGACACTATTACGCCATGGGCGACAACTCCTCTAACAGCTTTGACTCACGCGGCTGGGGCGAGGTGCCCGCTAAGGACGTCGTCGGTAAGCCGCTCTTCATTCTGCACCCGTTCACGTCCCACTGGGGGCCGGCGAAGTGATCGGTTAGGCGGATGGCCCTTTCTTTGCGAAGCGCCAAGCCGTCCGACCGTGAGGCGCTTCAAGCCTTGGTCTTCCGGGTGCTCGCGGATTATGGACTGCACGGCGACCCCGATGGCACCGATCGTGATTTGGCGGACCTGGACGGCGCGTACCTAAGCAACGGCGGGGCGTTCGACGTCTTGGTCGATGACACCGGCGAAGTCGTGGGCTCTGTCGGCTTGGCACGGGTCTCCGCTACGACCTGCGAGCTGCGAAAGATGTACCTGGCTAGTTCGGCCCGTGGCCAAGGCCACGGACGTCGGCTGCTCGTGCATGCGTTGACACGGGCGCAGCAGCTGGGGTTCCGTCGGATCGAACTAGAGACCGCCTCGGTCCTGCGCGAGGCCATTGCGCTCTATGTCGCCCATGGCTTCAAGCCTTTCACCCCGGCGCACCTTTCGCCGCGTTGCGATTGCGCCTATTTCCTAGAGCTACCCTGATTGACTATGGCTTGGACGATTTACCGCCACTACAAAGGCAACCATTACCTCCGGCTTGGAGTCGCCGCGCATTCCGAGGATCTTTCGCCGCAGGTAGTCTATCGCTGCCTGTATGATAATCCGGAGGCCCGCACGTGGGTCCGCCCGCAGCCGATGTTCGAGGGCTCGATCGAAGACGGCCGTCAGCGCTTCACGCCCGTGGGTCGTTTGCGTCTCGTGCAGCCCGAGGACCTGCGGACCGTCCTAGCGTTCGGCTACGATGCGTGGAAGCACGACAAGACTTTCGATCAATACTGCGCCGATAAGGACCAGGATCCGAATCATCTCCGTGGCACGCGTTACCTGCTCGAAGATCTGTCGGGCCAGCCCGTGTCCGCCCTGAACCTCCTGCGCTTCCGCGAAAGCCTCATCGGCCTCGCTTCCGTGGCGACCTCCCCGGAGCAGCGCGGTAAAGGCTACGCCTCGCTGCTCCTGCGTGCTGTCATGGAGCTCCACCGTTTCGCCCAGCTCGATGCGCGCTTCCTGCTCTTCTCCGAGGTCAAGCCGGCGATTTACGAACGCCACGGCTTCCGCGTTCTACCGTCGGAACACCAGCGCTTTCCGAAGTCGCAGGCGATGGCCACCGGTGACACGCTGCTGTCCGAGGTCGAAGCCGCATTTCTTAAGGCCTATTTCTAGGCCGGCGGCTTACTTCTTCGTCGGGGTGGCTAGGGCGACCTTCTCGAGCCACTCGGCGACCTTGGGCTTCTCCGACTCGCCGAAGGAGTGACCGACGCCGACCATCTCGCTGCCGACCACGGTGGCACCCTTGGCTTTGAGGGCCTTGGGTAGCTGACTGGTGTTGAGCTTATTCGAGCCTTTCTCGCCGCCCCAGCAGGCGTAGGCGAACTTACCCTTGAGGTCAGGCAGGCTGCCTTTCGA
>CAIVYX010000288.1 GCA_903910245.1 uncultured Opitutia bacterium
CCTCGAAATCCAAGGGCCGCGTTTCCCTAGACGAACGCTTTTACCTATCCGCGGACGACTTCTTCCCCGCCAACGCTGGCCTCGGCCTGACGTATGACGACGTCTCCCTGGCGACCCGCTACTCGGAGGTCCTCCCCCGGATGACCCGCCTCGATTCGTCCCTCTCCGACTCCCTGACGCTATCCCTCCCGATCGTCTCGTCCGACATGGATACGGTCACCGAGCACCGCATGGCCATCGCAATGGCGCTCAATGGTGGCCTTGGCCTCCTTCACTATAACATGACGGAAGTCGACCAGCTGGCCGAGGTCCGCCGCGTGAAGAACCACATCCACGGCATGATCGGCGACCCCGCGGTCGTCTCGGCCGACGACACCATCGCCCAAGTCCTCGCCCGCATCGAACGCGACGGCCTGGCCTTCAGCACCTTCCCGGTCACGTCCTCCGACGGGACGTTACTCGGCCTCCTGCCTGGCAGCACGGTCAAGGAACGCCACGGCCAGCGGAAGGTTGTCGCCGTCATGATCCCGCGCGACAAGGTCTTCACCGTGGCGGAGAAGGATCTCGGCAAGGACCCCATCGCTACCGCCGACCGTAAGTTCTCCGAACACGTCGGCCAGAACAAGCTCCTTGTGGTCGACGCCAAGAACAAGCTGCGCGGCCTTTTCACCCTTAGCGACATCGAGCGCATCTCCGAAGAATCCCGCGCCCACGTCCGCCCGACCCGTGACGCCGATTTTCGTCTCCGTGTCGGCGTCGCGATCTCGGTCCCCCGCACCGCGGACGGCGAAATCGACCGCGCCCGACTGCTCGCTCACGTGAGCGCCCTCATCGACGAAGGCGCGGATGCCCTCGCGATCTCCACCGCCCATGGCCACACCAAGGGCGTCGGCGATGCGCTGCGCCTGCTGCGCAAGGCCCATAAGAATATCACGCTCATCGCCGGTAATGTCACCAGCGGCGAAGGCGTCGAATTTCTCGCCGCGGCGGGCGCGGATACCGTCAAAATCGGCCAGGGCCCCGGCTCGATCTGCACCACCCGCATCGTCGCGGGCGTCGGCATCCCGCAACTCACCGCACTTTACGTCGCTTCCCGCGCCGCCGCCAAGAAAGGCGTCCGCATCCTCGCCGACGGCGGCATCACGAAGAGCGGCGACATCGTCAAGGCGCTCACGCTCGCCGACGCGGTCATCCTCGGCGGACTCCTTGCTGGCAGCCGCGAAGCCCCGGGCAAGCTGATGGAGATCAACGGCAAGACTTATAAGGAATACCGCGGCATGGGTTCGCACGAAGCCATGCGTAAGGGTTCCGCCGCCCGCTACGGACATTCCGCCAGCGGCAAGTTCAGCAAGGTCGCCGCCGAAGGCATCGAAGCGCTCAAGGAAGTTTCCGGCACGGTCGACCAAGTCCTTGGTACCCTCGCTGGTGGCGTCCAGAGTGGCCTTGGCTACCTCGGCGCAGCGAACCTCGCCGAACATCGTAAGCGCGCCCGCTATATCCGCGTGACTCCTGCCGGTCAGCGCGAAGCCGCCCCGCACGACGTCATCGAAATCAAGGCGGGCTCCTGAACTTATCCATGGCCACGTTTTTTCGAGGCTTCGTCCTCTTTCTTTTCGGCGCGATTGTCGGCGCCAGCGGCATCCTCTTCTTCACGCCGAGTTTCAACGTCGTCGTGAGCCGTAGCGGTTCCGCCCCCAACCCGATCATAGTCGCAGCTACTCCGGCGTCTGTCGTCGTCGCGGTCGTACCCGCGGCGACCAAGGTCGCCTCGCCGGTGGCGACGCCTGCCCCGACGCCCCTTGCGGCCGCCCCTGCGGCCGCCCCTGCCGCCGCCGAGCCGGCCATCGACTTCAAGTCTATCTCGGAATATTTGATCCTTTGGCCGACCGCGGTGACGGTGAAAACCGCGACCACGGTCCCAGTCCTGGTCGATGGCAAGAAAGTCCAGGACCTCGCGCTCGACGTCGGTACGGTGCTGCAGGTTTCTAAGGTCCTCGCCGATGGCTCGCTTGAGGTACGAGCCAAGGGCGCCAAGTTCGAGATTAAGAGTGCCCTCACCGATTTTTCCGTCGAACTCGGCAAGCGTGTCTCCGAGCTCGTCGCTAAGGGCGTGAAGGTCGATTCGCCCTTCGCCGCCAGCCCAGTGGCGATGACTCCGACCGCTCCGGCGGACGTGACTCCGGCACCGATCGCTCCCGTGGTGGCTGCCATTGTTGCGAAGGGCCCGCTCACTCTCGCGCAGCGCGTCGATGTTCTTTTCGGAGTTAAGCCCGATGACTTGATGCCCGCCGCGCCCGCTATCGTTACGCCGACCCCGGCGGTCGTGGCTCCGGCCGCGCCTGTCGTGGAAGCCGCCCCGGCGGCTCCGACCGCCGATGCGAAGGCCGCGGAAAAGGGTAAGGATCTCGACCGGAAGATAAATCAGCTCTTTAAGTGATCCGTCCGTGAGTCACGCGAAGATCTATTCCTGGAACGTCAACGGCGTCCGCTCGGCCCTCGGTAAGGGCCTTGCCGATTTCATCACGTCGGCCGACCCGGATGTGCTCTGCCTGCAGGAGACGAAGTGTGAGACCGCCGTCGCTTCCACGCTGGGCTTGGCCTATCCGCACCAGTTCTGGCACGAAGCCGAGAAGAAGGGCTATTCCGGTACCGCGGTGCTCTCGAAGACTGCCCCACTTTCCGTGGCCACCGATTTCCCGGGAGACCATCCGGCCGAAGGCCGCGTGGTCACCGCGGAATTCAAGGGCGTCTTCGTCGTCAGCGCCTACGTCCCTAATTCCCAGCGCGAACTCGAGCGCCTCGACTATCGTCTGCAGTGGGACGCCGACTTCCGTAAATACCTGTCCCGCCTCGCCAAGAAGAAGCCGGTCGTGGTCTGCGGTGATCTCAACGTCGCGCATGCTGAGATCGACCTAGCCAATCCGTCCACGAACCGCCGCAATGCGGGCTTCACCGACGAAGAGCGCGAGTCGTTCAGCCAGTTGCTTTCCCAGCATGGCTTCGCGGACACCTTCCGCGCGGAGCATCCGGAACTAGCGAAGCGTTACAGCTGGTGGTCCTATCGCCCTGGCATCCGCGCCCGCAACATCGGCTGGCGCCTGGATTACTGCCTAACTTCTGACGGCCTCAAGTATTCGCAGGCGGACATCCACGACCAGGTCACCGGCTCGGATCACTGTCCGGTGTCGGTCCGCGTTCAGGCCGAGCTCTGATCCGCCGGCGCCGCTTCTCCGGTCAGTCGGCGCACCCACGGTACGAGTACGAGCAGTAGCACGGTCATGCCCCCGACGAGCAGAGCCTGCTGCCAGAAGAAGTTCGCCAGCGCCAGCGGGTCCTTGGCGTTGAATTCGCCGGCCACCACGCCCGCGAGCTTATTGCCGAGCGCGGTACCGAGGAACCAGATGCCCATGACGAGCCCAGTCAGTTTCACGGGCGCGAGCTTGGACATCGCGCTCAGGCCAACGGGGCTCAAGCAAAGTTCCCCGAGTGTCTGGAGGAAGTAGACGCCGACGAGCCACCAGGGGCTCACCTTGCCCGCGGCGGTGAGTTGGGCCGCCGGGACGAGTAGCGCGAAGGAAAGTCCGAGGAAGACGAGGCCCCAGAAGAACTTCATCGGGATCGAGGGTTGGCGCTCGCGGAGGCGGACCCAGAGCCAGGCGAACAGCGGGGCCAGCGCGATGACGAAGAGCGAGTTCACGGACTGGAACCACGACGATGGGAAGGCGAAACCGAACAGCTCGTTTCGCGTGAGTTCATCCGCGAACAGCGTCAGCGACGAGCCGGCTTGCTCAAAGACCGCCCAGAACAGGATCGCGCAGATGAAGAAGACCAGAATCGCCGCAATGCGCCGACTGTCTTGATCCCGTTGCACGACGCCGAACCAGATCACGCCGACAAACGGCAGTGAGAAGACGATCGGATTGATCCAGGGGTAATGGTCCGACGCAATCATCACGCCGAGTAGCGCGGCCGTGCCCACCGCAACCATCACGAGCTTACTCCATGGTCGTGGTGCGGTCGCTTCGGGGGGATGGCCGATGTGCGAGAGCCAATGCCAGTGGCGTAAATAGACGCCCATGCCGATCGTCATGCCGACGCCGGCGGCGGCGAAGCCCCAGTGCCAGCTGTGCAGTGGGTCGAATCCCCAGCCGGTCAGCAACGTCTTAAACTGGTCGCTTTGCGCCAGCCACCCGACCGCCAATGGTGCCGCGAAGGCTCCGAGGTTGATGCCCATATAGAAGAGCGAGAAGCCGGCGTCACGGCGCGTATCGCCATGAGAGTAGAGTCCGCCGACAAGCGTGCTGATGCTCGGCTTGAGCAGGCCCGTGCCCAGCGCGACGAGGATGAGTCCGGCGTAGAAGGTGGGCGTGGAATTGAACGCCAGCAGGTAGTGACCGGCGGTGATGATCAACCCGCCGATGAGCACCGCCCGCCTCGCCCCGATAAAGTTATCCGCGAGGTAGCCTCCCAAGATGCAGACCATGTAGCTCGCCATGGTGTAGTTCCCGTAGATCACCGCGGCTGATTTTTGGTCCATCCCCATCCCGCCCATCGCCAAGGGCGCGATCATGAAGAGCAGGAGGATCGCCCGCATGCCGTAGTAGGAGAACCGTTCCCACATCTCGGCGTAGAACAGCATGCTCAACCCCCGGGGGTGCCCGGCGATGCCCCCATGGTCGCGCTCGGTATGCTTGGCCGGCGATTCGACGTCTGGGGTCAGTTCGTGCATTGGAAGGGGTTATAAGCGGGGAATGGGGGGAGGGGGAGCCGGTAATGCAATTGGGCGCCCTCGAGATGGTCGGCGTTGACAAAGGGGGCCTAAGGCCTAGTTTTGAGACTCATTCTCAATTAGAATGACTCCGCTTTCCCAACTTCTACCCGGCCAATTTGGCAAGCTGGCCTCGCTCAATCCCGAGCGCGGGGTGGATCAGCGTCTGATGGCTCTCGGGCTACTCCCGGGCATGGTGCTGAAGCTCGTCCGCCGGGCGCCGCTCGGTGATCCCCTTGCCATCGAGTTCGGCGGCCAAGTCATCAGCCTCCGCCTTGCCGAGGCCGAAAACCTAATCGTTGATGTCTCCGCTGACTGTCCCATCCAACGACCGCGCCGGCCATGAGCACTCCCGAAGCAGGCCTGCTGGTCGCGCTCGTCGGTAACCCTAACACCGGCAAGTCGACGCTCTTCAACGCCCTGACCGGCCTGCGTCAGCGCGTCGGCAATTACCCGGGCGTAACCGTCGCTCGCAAGTCTGGCACGTGCGACCTGGGCGACGGCCAGAAGGTCGAGCTCGTCGACCTCCCCGGACTCTACTCCCTAGCCGCCGCTTCGCCCGACGAGCAGGTCGTCATCGATGCGCTGTCGGGCAACATCGCTGGCGATCGCCGTCCCGACGCCGTGGTGCTCGTCGTCGATTCTACGAACCTGCTCCGCAATCTCTTCCTGGCTTCGCAGGTCGCCGAGCTCGGTCGTCCGGTGGTTATCGTCCTCAACCAAGCCGACGTCGCCAAGGAGCAAGGCCTGCGCATCGATACCGAGCTGCTCTCCCGTCGCCTGGGCGGCGTGCCCGTCGTACTGTCGTCCGCTTGGAAAGGCGAAGGCATCCTCGACGTGCGTCGCGCGATCGCCAGCGCGGTGGCCCAGCAGACGCCGATGAAGCGCGTCGCCTGGCCGGCCAACATCGCCGCCGCCCTCACCGATGTCGCGACGGCCGCCGCCGCCGACACGGGCAAGCCGGTCTCGGATGCCGATGCGCAGCGGCTGCTCTTCGACACGAACCCGTCCACCGCCGACCGCCTGGGCTGGACCCTCGCCCAGCGGGAGAAGACCTTGCGCTCCGCCCGCGATCGCGTCCGCAATTCTGGCTACAACCCCATGGCCGCAGAGCCGCTCGTGCACTACGCGCACCTGCGCATCATCCTCGAAGGCGTAGTCACCGAAGGTGTCGGCAAGGCCGGACGGAGCGCCGCCGTCGACCGTCTGCTGCTCCATCGCATCCTCGGTCCCGTTCTGTTCCTGGGCATCATGCTGGGTTTCTTTGGCTCCGTCTTCTGGCTGGCGAAGTTCCCCATGGAGTGGATTCAGTCCGGGGTCGATTGGACGAAGGCCATCGTTGCGCCGCAACTCGACGCCTATCCGATGCTCCAAAGCCTGCTGGCGGACGGCATCATCG
>CAIVYX010000289.1 GCA_903910245.1 uncultured Opitutia bacterium
GCGGCCATGCCTTCCCAGTATTTGACGCCGTTGACGCAGTCGCCGAGCTTGGCCACGAACTCGGCGAGCTTCTTGGAGGCGGGTTCGCCTGCTTCCTTCACCTTGGCCAACGCGGCCTCGGCGGCGGGGATCCCGGCTTCGATAGCCTTCGCAGCGGCTTCGGCGGGAGAGAGCGTGGGCTCAAGTTCAGCCAGGCGCTTCTCGGCAGTCGTCACGCGATCGGCGATCTTAGGAGGATTGCTGGAGACCTGGGTGATCTCGCGACCGGTCGCAGTCTCGAAGAAGCGAACCTCTCCAAGCCAGTTACTGGAAACAAAAGTCTTGGAGTCGTAGAGGCCGACGACGCGGGCAACCTGATCGTTCTGCTTGATGCCCTGAGCATGTTCGAGGCGCTTGCCGTCGATGCCCCACATGGCGGTGGTACCGTCGGCTCCGCACGAAATCAGTCGGCCGTCTGGCAGGAAGGAGACGGACTGCACGTTGCCGCCATGGGCGCCCCAGGTGGCGACCTGCTTGCCGGTCTTCATCTCCCAGGTGGTGATGATGCCATCGGCGGAACAGCTGGCGAGGATGTTGGAGTCGGCGCGCCAAGCGAGGTCGGTGACGCTGCCCTTATGCTGGCCGAGATTGTAGAATTCGCCACCGTTGTCGGCTTCCCAGACATAGACATTGCCGTTGCGGTCAGACGTCGCGAGCAAGATGCCGTCCGGACTAAAGTCGGTGCCGGTCACCCACTCGGTGTGCTTGGTGATCAGGTAGAGCTGCTCGCCCGTAGCGACGTCAAAGCACTTCACCTTCTTGGTATTGGTGGCGAGGATGACCTTGCGGTGGTCTGGCGAGATGTCGGCCGACATCACCTGGTCAAATTCCTTACCGATTTCAGTGACGCGCTTGCCGGTCTTGACGTCCCAGACGATGGCGTGACCGATTTTACCACCACGGCCACCGCCCATGACAAGCAAGGAGCCGTTGGCGCTAAACTTCAGCGAGCGAGCGTAACCTTCAGCATAGGGTAAGATACCGGCGAGCTCGTGCGAATCGGTGTCGTAGAGGAGAATCTGCTTCTGTCCGGCAACCGCGAGGAGCGAAGTCCACGGGCTCGCCGCCATGGCGATCACCGCTGACGTACGCGGTGTCACGATGACGGGCTCAAGCAGGACGTTTTCAGGACGAGCCACCGCACCAGTGGGCTTGCCGGCACCGCCGGCGAAAGTAAGGTCGACCTTCGGCTTGTTGGATTTTTTCGCCACGCTGCCCTTGGCCTGGAGCACGCCTCCTTCGATCCACTTGGAAAGCAACGCGAGGTCCTTAGCCTCCAGCGGTGCGCCTTCCGGCGGCATGAAAGGCTCTTCCTTCTTCGTGCTGCAAGTCCAGAGCCGGCTGCCGGAAGGATTGCCGGCATCGACGACCGCGCCGCCGCTGCCGCCGTTCATCAGGCCGGAATAGCTGGTGAGCTCGAGGCCGCCCTTCTTCTTGTCCGGATTGTGGCAGGAGAAGCACTTGTTCTCGAGCAACGGCCTGATGTGATCGTCGTAAGTTAACTTTTCATTTTCCTGCGCCCAGGAGGCGGCAGAGACCAACCCCGCCGCCAAGATAAGGCAACGACGGGTCAGCCAACGGAAACTAGGGAAGCCGGCGGACATGTAGACGGAAAGATCAGTGGTTGAAGTAGAATTCCTTCGAGTTCATCAGCGCCCAGAAGGCGTCTTCGAGTACGATTCGGCGATTATTGGGATCGGCCGCAATGGCCGCGGTGATGGACTTCGCTTCAACCGCAGCGGGCATTCGTCCGAAGACACGGAGGAAGAGTTCGGTAATGATTTCGTCGTCCTTCTTGCCGGCCGTGACCATCTTCTCGACCACTTGACCGCGGCGGATGCGGTCGTTGACGGCGTCACCATTCATCAGGTGAAGCGCTTGGGACAAGTTCGGATCGGTCTTCACCTCGGTCGAGGCGACGGACTCGCGCTTCGAGCGGCCGAAGGTCTCGAGGAAGTAATTCGAGACGGCACCGTCCGCGATCTGGACCGCGCGCGCACCGACCGGGAGGCCCTGGAACTTGTTCGGCGTCTCGGTGATCTGGGAGATAGCGTCGAGGAGCACCTCGGCGCGTACGCGGCGAACCTGGGCGCGGGCGAAGTTCAACTTATCGTTGGCATTCGTCTCGTTAGTCTTCGAGCTGCGCTGGTAGGCGGCCGAAGCGGTGATGTCGCGGACGAGCTTGCGGACATCGTACTTGTATTCGGTCAGGTGGGCGGCCAGCTCATCCATCAGATCGGTGTTGGAAGGCGGGTTGGAGACGCGGACGTCATCGACCGGATCCACGACGCCGACGCCGAGGAAGTGGGCCCAGACGATGTTGGCGATATTACGCGCGAAGTAGGGATTGCGCGGAGACGCGAGCCACTCGGCCATCACGCGACGACGATCATCGCCGGGCTTGAGCTCGGGCTCCTCGCCGCCGAGGAACTTAGGCTTCACATTCTTCTTGGTCAGGAAGTGCTGGGTCTCGCCGCCCTTGCTATTGAACACCACGACTTCCTGCGGGTCGTCGGTGGCCTTGCGTCCGATCTGGGCAAAGAAGGCATTGAAGCCGTAGTAGTCGTTCATCGTCCAGCGGTCGAACGGATGGTTATGGCACTGGGCGCACTGGATGCGCATGCCCATGAAGACCTGGGCAACGTTCTCGGACAGCTTGAGGCGGTCGAGCTCGCTCTGGTAGTAGTTCACCGCGGGGACGGAGACCGTGCCGCCGTTGGCCGACAGCAGTTCGACGACGATCTCATTGATCGGGCGGTTCTTGCCGATTTCGTCGGCCATCCAATTATAGTAGAGTAGCGCGTTTTTGTAGAACGGAGGGACGTTGTTGTTGCCGGCAATCCCGGAACGGATCTGGAGCAGCTCGGCCCACTTCATCACCCAGAGTTCGGTGAACTCCTTGCGCTGAAGGAGCGTCTCGACGAGTTGCTTACGCTTGTCGGGATGCTTGTCCGCAACGAAGGCCTGGAGTTCGGCCGGCTTGGGGTAGAGGCCCACGACGTCGATGTAGACGCGGCGGACGAACTCCTCGTCGGTGCAGACGCCCGAAGGTACGATGCGCAGGCGGTGGAGGCGCTCATTGACGGCCTTGTCGACGTAGTTCGCCTCGATGGCCTTCGGACGCTCGTAGACGAGGCCCTTCGGAATCACGATTACCTGGGCGGTCACGCTGAAGACGTTGAAGCGGGCGAGCATGAAGGCCGCGCCGCGGTCACCAGAC
>CAIVYX010000290.1 GCA_903910245.1 uncultured Opitutia bacterium
GTCCTCGGCAACTACAATCCCCGCGCCCGTGGTAAGACCCCGGGTCTGGTGATCAACGTCGAGCGCGTCGACCATTGGGTCAAGCTCGGCGCCCAGCCGTCCGACACCGCGAAGTCGCTCGTGAAGCGTGCCCGCGAAGAAGCGGCGGCTCCGGCCAAGGCCTAAGTTAATTTACACGGCGGAAACGCCCACCCTGACGATGCTTCACCCCGCCACCCGGCGGGGTGATTCATTTACAGAGGTCGCCGAGGGCCCGGAACTCAGTTGAGTTTATTCCAACCGCCCTTGCCGTCCTTCTCCAGTCGCTGAAATCCCGCCTGGGCGAGTCGCTTGTCGCTCAAGCCCTGCTTCATGGCGCCCTCGCCATACTTAATCGTGAGCGTGGGCGTCTCGAGCACACGGCGACACGGCTCCTTCGTCACGGGATGATGCGTGAAGTCGGGAACGTCCGGCGGCAGATCCACTTCGAACTCATCCCCGTCGGCTCCGTCGGGCTTGATGACAATGTAGCGGCGCAGCGGCATGGGTTACTTGCGGGAGGAGCGCGGATCGAAAGCATCACGCAGGCCGTCGCCGAGGAAGTTCAGGGAAAGCAGCGTGAGCGCGAAGACGACCGAAGGTGAGATCAGCAGCCAAGGGCACTCTTCCATGATGTCGGCCCCTTCCTTGATCATCAGGCCCCACGAGGTCATCGGTGCCTTCACGCCGAGCCCAAGGAAGCTCACAAAGGCCTCCAGGAGCATGACGCCGGGGACGGTGAGCGTCGCGCACACGGCGATGGTACCGGCGAGGTTGGGCAGGTAATGCCGGCAGAAAATACCCCAGCGTGACTGGCCGAGCGATTCGGCGGCCTGTACGAACTGCGAAGCCTTCAGCTCGCGAGTCTGGTTACGGATGATGCGCGCCATGGTCAGCCAGGAGACGCCCCCCACGGCTAGAAAGATCATCGGCATATTCTGGCCGAAGACGACCGTGCATAGGATGACGATGAGTGTCAGTGGCAAGGTGCTCACGATGTCCACGAAGCGCATCAGGGCGTCCTCCGCCCGGCCGCCGACCTCCGCCGCGAGCACGCCGTAACAGATACCCACGGCCAGCGCGACGGAGGTGGCGATGAGGCCGACGCAGAGCGAGATCATGCCGCCCTGCAGCAGGCGCGAAAGGACGTCGCGGCCGAGGAGATCCGTCCCGAGCCAATGCGCGGGGGAAGGCGCCGCCGCGCTGTGCGCGAGGTCCTGCGCCATATACGGATACGGTGCAATCAGCGGCGACAGGAAGCAGACGGCGGCAATCGACACGAGAAACCAACCAGACCAGACCGCGGCGCGGTCGCGCCGGAAACGCTGCCAGCCGCTTTCGGAGGCCAGGGATTCGACCACGGGCTCGCTCATCGGCTTCGGGCCACCTTGGGGTTCAGCGCGGCGTTGGCTAGGTCGGCCGCGAGGTTGAGGAAGAGCAGCGCCACAGCGTAGACGATCGTCGTGCCAAGAATCAGCATGACGTCGCGATTGATAATGGCGGTGACGAAGAGACGCCCCATGCCCGGGACATCGAAGAGCGATTCGATGACGAAGGACCCCGAGACCAGACCGGCGGCGGCTGGGCCAAGATAAGTGACGACCGGCAGGAGCGCGTTGCGCAGCGCATGGACGAACCAGACGCGCAGCGGCGGCACGCCCTTAGCGCGCGCGGTGCGGACGTAATCCAGCGAGCGGACTTCCATCAACGAACCGCGGGTCAGTCGCGCGAGCGGCGCGGCGGTGATCAACCCAAGCGTGCAGGCGGGTAGTACGTAATGGATGGCCGAACCCCAGCCGCACGGCGGCAACCAACCCAAGCCCAGCGAAAAGATCAAAGCCAGAACGGGGCCGAGCACGAACGACGGCACGCAGATGCCCACGAGCGTGAAGCCCATCGGCACGCGATCGAGCCAGCTGTTGGGTCGCGACGCGGCGAGCACGCCAACGGGGACGCCGATGAGTACGGCGAGCAGTAAAGAGACCAAGCCGAGCGAGGCCGAGACGCCGATGCGCGAGCCGATGACCTCGCGCACAGACCAGCCGGGATATTTGATCGACGGACCAAGGTCGCCCTGAGCGAGATTGACGACATAGTTACCGAGCTGGACAGGGAGCGGCTGGTCGAGGCCGTAATACTGCTCGAGACGCGCCTTCACTTCGGCCGGCAGCGGCCGATCCTTATCGAAAGGTCCGCCCGGCACCGCGTGCGCCAGAAAGAAGGTCGCGGCCACCACGATGAGCAGCACCGGAATCATCTCCAGCAGGCGACGCAGTACGTAGGCCATCAAGGCGTCTTCTCGGCGGCCTTGACGCGCCTCTCGAGTTCTTCGGTCGTTGGCGGAGGCGGCAGACCCGGCGTGAGCTTGGTCGTCCAGCCCATCTTGATCGCCATGGCCTCATATTCCTGCGGACTCAAGGTGCCGCGCGCGCGCAGGCGTACCTTGCGCTCATCGGTGTCGTCCAGCATCTTTTCCTCAGCGTTGGCCACATCCCGTTTCGGGTTCGGCAAAGAACAACCGACGCCGAGCAGAGCGCAGGCAAGCAGAAGGGCGCGGGGCAGTGACTTCATGGAGTTGTTTCTATTCCGCGAGATGGTACGGGCTCAAGCGCTTACAGGCGGCCAGGCCGGCGAACCGATGGCGGCGACGCGCAACTTGGTCGTAGAGAAAATCGCGCAGTGCGGACGGGCAGAGGCAAGCCAACCAAGCCAAGAATTGCCAACCCCCGCCAAGCGCGCGTAAAAGGACGAGCACGGCGGCCGATCGCACCAGCCGACGCGACCCATCCCAGACGACGATCGTACCCATGTCGCCGCCTGGTGGCTCGCCAGCGATACGGGCGACCTCGCCCTGATTCGTAGCGAAGATCATGGCGCCGGCAACGTCCCGGCGGGCCAGCCAAGCGGCGGCGCCATTGCACATGGCGCAGGAGCCGTCGATGAGCACGACCAGAGGCGTTTTCCGCATAGGCTGAGCCTAAGCGGTCCCTCGCAAGTGTGAAGGGGCAAAAAGCCCCCTCTGCGGCCGGATAAAGGGCCATTAAGTCCAGCGAAAGCGCTTGTCATGCGCCGAGGGCACTGCCAAGTTGCCCATCCTGTTGGCCGGAAGGGTATCCAAGTGGCTAAAGGTCGCGGACTGTAAATCCGTTCAGCTTCGCTGTTCGTGGGTTCGAATCCCACCCCTTCCACCAGCAGGACTCATGAGGCCCCTCAAA
>CAIVYX010000291.1 GCA_903910245.1 uncultured Opitutia bacterium
GACCGAATTTCTGCTCGATGCGTATTTCAGACGATATCCGTAAGTTCGCCGACGCCCAGGGTGTCTCCGAAACCGATGCGCTCGCCAAGGGGATGGAAGAGAAGTCTAAGGAATTCCGAGAAAAGGGTGGGGAGATTTACCAGTAAGTAGCAAGGGGTTCTGCAGGCATGGTGAACTGCTGCGAGGCAGGTCGCCATGTAGGTGAATGCCATTTCGACACCGACGATGAATAAGTCTTCTGAGAAATCCGCCACGGCGTGGTACGACTCCCCGTTGTATTACGACATGGTCTATGCCGACTATACGCCGAAGGAGACGCGCTGCATCGAGGGCATCATGAAGAAGCATGGGCCAGTGCTAGATGGCCCCATGCGGGTCTTCGAGCCGGCCTGTGGGTCCGGTCGCCTACTTGAGTCGCTGTCAGCGCGCGGTCACGTCGTCCACGGCTTTGACCTGAACAAGCACCAGGTCGCCTTCGCCAAGAACCGACTCAAAGCCAAGGGCCTAAAGGGTAGGGTGTGGCGCGATCGCTTGCAGGATTTTAGCCTCCCGAAAGGCGCCCGCTATGACGTCGCCCACTGCTTCGTCAGCACGTTCAAGTATATCGATACCGAAGCCGGCGCGGTCAGCGCTTTGCGCCGCATGGCCGCTTCGCTGCGCCCAGACGGCTTGCTGCTGCTCGGCCTGCACCTGACCGATTATAAGAACACGCCTCCCGACCATGAGCGCTGGATCGGCCGTAAACCCGGCGTACGCGTGGTCAGTGATACTTGGTCCGCCCCGGCCGACCGCAAGGCCCGCAAGGAGGCTATGCGCACGCGCATGCGCATCACCGAGAAGGGCAAGACCCGCGTCGAAGAGACCCTCTGGGATTTCCGGACGTATTCGCCTTCTGAGCTCAAGGCCCTCCTCACCAAGGTCCCGTCGCTGCGACTGGTCGTCTGCCATGATTTCCATTACGACCTCACGTCGACCCGCAAGATCGATATGGCCTACTCGGACGTCTTGCTGGTGCTGCGCAAAGCCTGAGGCCTGCGCACCAAGCCTCAGATCCGCTTCATCACCGACTTCGCGATCCCCTGGATTGTGAGAGAAGTGGTGGGGATGAGGTCCGGGTAATTCTGGTTCTCGGCTTTGAGGTAGACCTTCGAGCCCTGCTTGATGAGGCGCTTGAGGGTCGTCTCGCCGTCGATGAGCGCGGCAACGATGTCACCATGCTTCGGCGTGCCGGGTTCGATGATGACCGTATCGCCGTCGTTGATGTCGGCATCGATCATCGAGTCGCCGCGGACGCGGAGAGCGAAAGCTTCGGGGGCGCGACGACGGGAGCTGGCTGAAATCGGGACCTGCATCGAATCGAGGACGCCGGAGGATTCAGTGTAGTCGGGGAAGCCGGCGGCGATCGAACCGGCGAACTTGACGCTCTCGAAGGCGATGGCGTCGTCGCCAGGGCCTTCGTAGCGGATGACCGTCTCGGAGGTGTCGCTGACGACTTCGGGGACGATTTTGTAGGCGCGGGCGGCGCCGGGGATACGCTGGAGGACACCCTTGCGCTCGAGCGCCTGGAGGTGGCCGAAGACGGCGTTGGTCGAGGCGAAGCGGAACTTGGCCTGGATGTCGCGGATGCTCGGCCAGTAGGTATGCTCGGCGACATGGGCCTTCATGTAGTCGAGGATGGCCCGCTGTTTCTTGGTGAGTTCTTCCATAGTGAACGCATGTTCTATGAAAACTTGTTCACTGTCAAGTCGGCAGGCCAAAAGGCCATATAAACCTCAATAACCGCCGAACTTGGCCTCGAACTCGGCTACGGTACGCTCCATCCCGGGGTAGCACCGGGCGGCGATGGCCAGGGACTGCTCGCGGATGGCCCTGGGCACGCCCCAGAGGGCTTGGCTTACCGAACCGGTAATAGAGGCTAGGGTATCGGCGTCCCCCCGCACGGAAGCGGCAAAGCGGACCGCGGACTCGTAGTCGGAGGTCCCGACCGCGATGGCTAGGCATTCCGGCACACAGCCTTGGCAGGTCTCGTTGTAGGTGTGGGTCCTCCGGATCTCTGCGAGGTCGGGCAGGGGGCCGTAGAACTTTTCCGCGACCGCCCGGACGGCGGCGGGCTTACGGTACGTGCGCGCGGTCCAGATTGCGGCCGCGACGGCTTGGGCGCCCTTGATGCCTTCGGGGTGAGCGTGCGAAGGCCGGGCGCTGAGTGTCGCGTGTTCGAGGACGGTCTCCAGGTCGTTGAACGCCCAAGCCACGGGCGAAACGCGCATGGCCGAGCCGTTGCCGAAGGAATCACGCTCGCCGGGCGCGCCGTCGTAGACCCAGCCGAGGAAGCCGCCGCCGAAGGCCGCCGACAAAGGGGCCAGGTGACCTTTCTTTTCGTAGTAGCTGACCGTCCCGACAAGTCGCGGCTTATAGTCGCGTTCGCCCTTAAGAATCGTCTCGGCGACCGCCCAGGTGAGCAGCGAGTCGTCGGTCGGGCAGGACTTCTCAGCGAAGAGGGGGAAGCCCGCGTCTTCGTTACGGCTGAATTCGTGGACCGATCCGATGATGTCGCCGGCGATGGCTCCGAGCATCTCGCCACGTTGCCGTCCATCGCGAGGGCATCGAACCAAATCGAAAGACGGAAAGCGTCATAGCGGAGTGGCCGTCATGCGGGACATCCGTCATATCGTTGTTTTTAACAGCGTACCTGTCTCTTTTTCCGCCCAAGGTTGCGACCTTTGTCGGCTTCGCTTGTCTCTATCCTATCCCCATGCCCCTCCGTCTTTTCTTGCTGCTTGGCATCGCCTGGCTTTGCACCGCCTTCGCCGAGGGACAGGTGACCGCTCCGATCCCTTCGCCCGCGTCCCGTCCGGCCATCGCGAGCGACGCCTGGTATCGTACCTGGGTGCGGGTGGATGATTCGTTCTTCACTAAGCATGAGCGCAACCTGTTCGAGGAATCCGTCGGCCTTCATTTCCGCGACCTTGAAGGGGCGCACGAGCTCTTCGTTAATGGCGTGAAGATTGGTACCGGTGGCGGATTCGTTCCCGCTTACAAGAGCGCCCGCAAGGAGGTCTTCCGTCATAAAGTCCCGGTAGGCACCCTCAAGAAGGGCGAATGGAACGAGGTCCTCTTCCACGTCCAGCAGCCCGCAGGGAAGGGCGGCTTCCTCGGCGAAGCGCCGTTCATCATGAACTACTTCATGGAGTGCGTCCTCGAAGGCGCCTGGGAATATTCCGCAACGCCGCTCGTCCCCGGTCCGTCGCTCAAGGTCCAGCCGACCTCTTCCTCGTTCTCAAAGTTCCGCGAATCGAACCGGGTGCTGGGTCGCGCCGAACAGTTCCACGGTCCCATGCTTTCGCCGGCCGACGCCTATGCGAAGATGCGTGCGACCCCCGACCTCGCGATCGACCTGCTACTGTCCGAGCCGCTGGTTGCCCAGCCGACCCACTTCAGCTTCGACACCCGCGGTCGACTCTGGGTCACGCAATATCGCCAGTATCCTTACCCTGCGGGCGTCAACATGATCAGCCGCGATAAATATTATCGCTCGCACTACGACCGCGTCCCGCCGGCTCCGCCCAACCATGACCGCGGCGCCGACATCGTCTCCATTCACGAATCAACCAAGCACGATGGTGTCTACGATAAGCACACGATCTTCCAGGACGGCCTCAATATGGCCAACTCCGCCGTGCGCGCCAACGGGGGCGTCTGGGTGATGAACCCGCCTTACCTACTGTTCTACCCCGACGCCAATGCCGACGACATCCCGGACGGTCCGCCCGTGGTACATCTCTCCGGCTTCGGGCTCGAGGACACCCACTCGGTAGGCAACGGCATCATTCTTGGTCCGGATGGCTGGATCTACGGCGTGCACGGGAGTACTTCGTCCTCGCGCGTCGTCCGTCCCGGTTTTGATTCCGCCGACGCCGCTCCGGTACACTTCGAGGGCTGCATGGTCTGGCGCTACCACCCGAAGACCCGCGAGTACGACATCTTCAGCGAAGGCTCAGGCAACCCCTTCGGGCTCGAGTTCGACGGCGATGGCCGGATGTACTCGGGTCACAACGGCGGCACGACCCGCGGCTGGCACTACGTCCAGGGCGGCATCTACCTCAAGCAGGGCGTCGACCCGGGGAAGTTCGGCCCCTCGCGCACGCCTTATTCCTTCGGCCAGCTGCCCATCCTGGGCACGCTCACCAAGGTCCCGCGCTTCGCCCACTTCGGCTCCTTCATCGAAGGCACGGCCATGGCTCCGAAGTATCAGGGCCACCTGTTCTCCTTGGATCCGCTTCATAACACCGTCACCGATTCCGAACGCATCCCGCAGGGTTCGACCTACGTGACGACCGACAAAGGCATCGCGATGTGGTCCGAGGATGTCGGTTTCCGCCCGCTGTACAGCGCCAACGCTCCCGACGGCTCGCTCTTCGTGTCCGATATGTATGAATATTACATCGCGCACGGCCAGCACTACCAGAACCAGATCGATCCCACGACCGGCCGCATGTATCGCCTGCGCGACAAGGACGCCAAGCTGGAGACCGACACGAACCTCGAAGGCAAGACGACCGCCCAGCTCGTGGCCTTGCTCGGGCACGCGAACAAGTTCCACCGCACGGCTTCGTTGCAGCTTCTGGCCGAACGCCGCGACCCGAAAGCGATTGCCTTGCTCGATGCGCAGCTCGCGGCCGACAAGGGCAGGGGAGCCCTGGGCTCGCTCTGGGCGCTTCAGCAAGTCGACGCCCTCACCGATGCACGTGCCGTCGCCGCGCTGACCCATGCCTATGCTCCGGTCCGTTTCTGGGCCACGCGTTTCCTGGGCGACAAATACGGCGTCAACCGCGGCCTTGGCGTCGCGGGGCTCGGATCCAAGGGAGCCCGTGAGCTGCCCGCGGACGTCTTCGCCGCCGTCCTCGCCAGGGCCCGGGTTGAACCCGACGCCGAAGTCCGTTCGCAACTCGCCTCTTCGGCTCGCCGTCTGCCGACCGATCAGATGCTCAAGCTCGTCAAGGCCCTCGCTTCCCGCGATGAGGACGCCACCGACGCCTACATCCCGCTGCTACTCTGGTTCGCACTGGAATCACACGTGACGCTCGATCGCGAGGCCGTCGTGAGCTTCGCCAAGAATCCGGCCGTCTGGGATCGCCCGCTCGTCCAGCAGCATCTCCTACCTCGCCTCATGCGTCGCTTCGCCACGGAAGGCCGCCGGGCCGATCTACTCGTCTGCGCTCAACTTCTCCGTCTCGCACCGACGCCCGCTCACAGCGTGCATCTCATGAAGGGCTTCGAAGACGCCTACCGCGGACGCGAACTCGCCGGCCTGCCCGACGAACTCCTCCAGGCCATGGCCGCTTCCGGCAAGGCGCCGTTGATCCTCCGCGTGCGCCAAGGAGATCCGGCGGCCATCAAGGAATCGTTTGTACTCATCGCGAATAAGAAGGCGGACGCTACCGAGCGCCTCAACCAAGTCCGCGTCTTTGGCGAAGTACGCCACCCCGATGCGCAGGCCATTTTGCTCGCGATGGCCGGCTCCGCTGAGTCCGCTGCCTTGCGTAAGGCCGCGCTCATCTCGCTGATGACCTACGGTCAGCCTGAGGTCGGCACGCAGACCGTCGCTATCGTCGAGACGAGTGCCGGCGATATCCGTCTCGCCGCATTGGCCCTACTCGCTAGCCGTGCCGAATGGTCGCAGCAGCTACTGCAGGCCGTTAAGTCCGGCCGGATCGGCGCCAACACTGTCCCGCGCGATATGGTCGAGCGCATGCGGCAGCACGAACCGAAGCAGTTACAGTCGCTGCTGGCCGAACTCTATCCGGTCAAGCCGGCCATCGGCGTCACGGATTTCATCGCCAAGATCGCCGACGTCGAAGCCAAGCTCAAGGCTGGCACGGGTAACCCCTATGCAGGCGAGCCCATCTACATGGAAAGGTGCGCTCCTTGCCATAAGCTCTTCTTCAAAGGGGGGAAGATCGGTCCTGAACTCACCGCCTACCAGCGTGATAACCTCGGCACCATGCTTATCAGCGTCGTGAATCCTAACATCGAGATCCGCGAGGGCTTCCAGTATTTCTCCGTCACCACGAACGACGGAAGGTCGCTCAGCGGCTTCCTGGTCGAGCGCGACGCCCAGATCCTCGTGCTCCGCGGTTTGGAAGGAGAGGACATCACAGTGCGCCAAGCCGACGTGCGGCTGCTCACCCCGATGGGACGTAGCCTCATGCCGGAAGGATTGCTGGATGGCTTGGATCCCCAACAGTTGCGTGACCTCTTCGCCTACCTCCGCATTTCCCAGCCGATCAGTAAATAGCCGAAGTTAGGCTGGAACTTATAATCTTATTAGGTGTTAATTAAGTCGTACCCTATGAAGCACCTACCCTACGTCTGTCTCCTCACCCTCGGCTCGGCCTCCGCTTTCGCGGCTTCCGCTCCGTCCAGCCTCTTCGCCAGCAATGTCGAAGTGAGCTACGTCCAGCAGTCCACTGACGGCGTCGCCGGCCATCTCAATGGCTGGGAACTGTCCGCTACCGCCTACCTCGGCAGCTCCGACGTCTTCGTCAATGCCCAGACCTCGGTCGGCGGCGACCTCGGCAACGGCGCTGATGCCGTCTCCCTTGGCTACCGCTGCAAGAACGTCGCTTCGATCGCCGACGTGGCCCTGACGGCCGGCTCCAACGAAACCTACGGCATCGCTCTCCACCGCGCCCTCGGCGGCGGTTTCGGCGCTTGGGCTTCCTACGAGAACAACGCCGCTGGCCATGATGTCAGCGTCGTCCTCAGCAAGATGATCACCAGCAACGTCTCGGCTGACCTCGGTTACTCCTGGATCAACCGCGACGGCACCGCCGACGCGAACCAGTGGAGCCTTGGCGTCCGCTACAAGTTCTAAGCCTCGCTTAAACCACGACGAAAGCCGTCGGCCCTTGCGGGTCGGCGGCTTTTTCTTTGGTCACATAAGCCCCTGTGTGGGGATGACGGGCGCCGGTACGACTGGGGCGTCGAGCTTATCGAGTTGGGCCTTGAGGGCGGACATGGCCTGGTCGCGCAAAGCGATGACTTCGGTTTCCAAAGCGGCACGCTGTTCGTCGGTCTGCGCATCGCGGAAGGCTTCGCCGATTTCCCGTCCCCGTTTGAGGATTTCCTGCGAGGAGGGGTCCAGCATGCCGTTACGGATTGCCTGGCCGAGTTTCTTTTCATCCCCGCCAGCGAGGTCCATCGCAATTTTCCGGGTCTCTTCCCCGAAGGCCTTGTAGCGGGCTTTCGTGGCCTCATCCATCGGCGGGCGCTTGGCTGGAGCAGGCGTGGCAGGCTTGGCCGCAGCGACCGGGGCGGGTTTCGGCGCCGGCGCGGAGACGACGGTCTGCTCGACCTTAGCCGGCAGAGGCGCTTCGGAGGGGGTGATGAATCGGGCGACTAAGAAGCCGATTGCCACGCAGAAGGCGATGGTGATGAACAGCGAGGTTTTCTTCA
>CAIVYX010000292.1 GCA_903910245.1 uncultured Opitutia bacterium
CCATGGCATTCACCGAAGTTCTCCTCATCAAGCCCGTCGACGGCCTAGGCGCCGAAGGCGAGCAGGTCCGCGTCCGCGCGGGCTTCGCGCGTAATTACCTGCTCCCGCAGGGAATCGCGCTCCCCGTCAATCGCTCGAACACGAAGTACGTCGAGGCCCTTAAGAAGGCCCGCGAAGTCCGTGAATCCCGCGATCTCGAATCCGCCAACGCGACCGCCACCAAGCTGGCCGCCATCAAGCTCGTCTTCGCCGTCAAGACCGGTGAAGGAGGCAAGATGTTCGGCGCGATCAGCACCGCTGAAATCTCCGCCAAGCTCGCTGAGCATGGCATTGAAATCGAGCGCAAGCGCATCCATCTCGGCCAGGGCCCCGTCAAACTTCTCGGCAAGCACACCACGAGCATCCGCCTCCATGGCACCGTCATGGTCGAGCAGGAGTTCGAAGTCGTTTCCGAGAACCCGATCGAAGTCGCCGCCGAAGAGGCCCCCGAGCCGGAAGAGCGCGAGTTCCGCGACGACAAGGGCAAGAAGGCCCGCAAGCCCCGCAAGGAAAAGGAAGCGAAGTAACGCTTTGCTGCTTACCAAACAAAAGCCCGCCAAACGGCGGGCTTTTTTGTGCGTGGATGCTCGGGCGATCAGCGCGCCTTGATCCAGTCAGGGCTCACGATGGCGAACTCGAGGTGGCCTTTGTAGAAGTTGAGCTGCCCGACCCATTTGACGGCCACACCCTTCTTAATCGCCTTCACGGCCTGCAGGAGCTTGGGGTCTGGCACGTAGACCGGATAGCGCGTCTCCCCGATTGTGATCGAAGGCTTCGTGCCGCCGTTGCAGATGCCTTCGAGCAGATAAAGCTCGCCGATGGTCTTACTGATCTGCTCCGGACTCAAAGTCGGCAGGGTCTTGGCGTCGTGCAGCTTGCTCCGGTCCAATTCCGCGGGGAACGCGGGTAGGCCGAGCGCCGGAGCGAGTTCAGGGCGGGTCAGCGGCGAGGCGCCGACTTCGGTGCGCAAGACGAATTCAGCTTTGATGGGGAAGTGATCACTTACGCCGGCTCCGGGGCCGTAGTTGCTCAGGCGCCAGGGTACGACTGGGTAGGCGTGGGCGTTCAGGCCGGGTAGGATTATGGCGCCGAAGCTGCCGCCGACGTAGTCGACACCGTTGCCGTCCGCCAGCCCGCGCGAGATGACGAGGTGCATGAGCGTGCCCCACTCGCCTTGGTATTCGTCGGACTTCCGCTCGGCGGGCTCGACGTCGAACCAGAGGTTGTAAAGGTCGGCGGCACCGCTCGCCAACTTGCCAGCGTCGCCCTGCGAACCGAGTACATCTTGGATACCGGTCTTGGGCATGTACGGGTAGCGCTGCTTATGGTTATAATGGGAATTGAGGTCGCCGCCGAAGACGATGTTGGCCTTGGGGTCGGCCTTGAGGATCTCATCGAGGCGGGTGCGGGCCACGCCGGCATTCTGGATGCGGGTGGGTTCGGTCTGGGCGCTGCCGGCACCGCTCTTCCAGTGGTTCGCAAAAACGAAGAGGGACTCACCGCCGAATTCCAATTCGGCTTCGACGATCGTACGGGCTTCCTCCACATGATGCTGCCGAGTGCTCTTGATGGGCAGGCGGGTGAGGATGGCGCAATGGATGGCCTCCTTGGAGAGGTCGAGCACGTCGCCGAGGACGACCTTATAGCCCGTCAGGCCTTCGTCTTCCAGTGCCTTCATGAGCCAGGCTTCGATGGGCGCGCCGCTCTGCTCGGGGGTAAGCTCACCTTTAAGGATGTCGCGGTAGTTTCGGTCGCGGTGCGCAGCCACGAAGGCCTCGGGCGTGATGGTGGTGGCCGGGGTGTGGTCGGCCTCGAGCTCGTCGAGGATCAGGACGTCGGGGCCACGGCCATTCTCCGAGGTCTTCAGTACGGCCGCGAGGCGGCTGAGCTTGGCGGACAGCTTCGCGGGGGTCCAACGCTCGGCTCCGGTTCCGGTGACCGGGAAATCAGCGTATAGCGAGATCGCATCGAGGTCGAAGAGGTTCTCCACGTTGAACGCCATCACGGTGCAGCGCTTCGCCGTCGTCGCCTTCTCTTCAGCGCGGCTGGCGACCGACGTGAGTAGCGCGGCGACGAGGGCGAGGCCGGGCAGGATTTTTTTAAGAAACATATGACCCACAACCATGGGCAGGCATCCCCTAAACCCCATCGCGAACTCGGTGAAATCCACGTGACAGTAAGATGGCTTTTCACCCTAACGTCACCTTGGCGTAGCCGAAAAACCATGACACACATCCGCCACTCTCCCGACAAAAACACGTCACTCCCCGTGTAATATTAATAATAGATAAGCAGACTCGGGCGGAGAGCATGTTGGCATGCGCTCATCCTTCGTCCGCCTTCCTCGCCGAGGAATTTTCCCTTTCGCCGCCTTGCTCGCGCTCGGCGCCGCGAGCGTAACGGCCGGCCCGATCAGTTTCGACGGCACCACGACTTACACGCAGGACTTCCAGTCGATGACGTCGGCGACGAACACTGTCGCCTTGGCCGGTTCGACGATGACGGAGGTATCGGCATTGACCGGCGGCGGTGGCGTGCAGGGATGGTATGTCTACGGGCAGAATTGGACGACGGCTTCGACCGCGAAATGGGTGGCGGGCGACACTGGGAGCGGAACCGGCGGCGGCTTCAGAGAGCTCATCGACACCCAGCCGACCGTGGGACGGGCGCTCGGTTCGCTGGCTTCCGGTTCGGCCGGCGGCTTTTTCGGATTGGTCCTGCAGAACAGCTCCGGCCAGACCATCAACAACCTGAGCATCGCGTACGACGCGGTCATGAATCGCAATCCCAACGGAGCTACTGGCGTCGTCAATACTTTCGCCCTTGGTTACGCGGTCAGTTCTACGGCAGTGGTGAGCGCGACGCAGGCGTCGCTGGGTGCAGCGGGTACCTTTGGTGCCTCGTTGAATTCGACCACGTTAGGCTTCTCGACACCTTCATCTGGTACAGGCGCGCCTAGCGCGACTGCAGCCACGAATAATCCTCTCTTCAAGATCGGTAACACCATAACCGGCACACTTTCGTCCTTAGGCTGGGGCGCCGGCCAATACCTCTACATCGCCTGGAGTGACCTTAACGAAGCCGGCAACGACGCAACCGCCGGCGTGGATAACTTTTCGCTCAGCGTACCTGTCGGCGTCCTGAGCCTCACTTGGGGTTTGGTCGTCGACGGTACTTGGGACTTAGCCACCGCTAATTTCATGGCTGGGGGGTCGCCCACCGTATTTGCAGCCGCCAACGAGGTCACCTTTGATAACGCCGCCGGTGGCATTATCACTTTGTCCGGCTCGCTGGCTCCCACCTCCGTCACGGTCTCCGCGGCGTCGGGCACTTATACCTTCAACGGACCCACCGCTGCGGATAAAATTACCGGAGGCACCAGTATCGCGAAGTCCGGCGCCGGCACCTTGGTGCTGACTTCCGCCAATGACTTCACGGGTGGCGTCGCCATCACGGGCGGTACGGTGCAGATCGATGGAGCTGGAAGATTGGGCACCGGCCCGATCAGCCTCAACGGCAGCGGCGCCAGTCTCGTCAGCACGTCTTCCTCGGCCGTGTCGATGTCGGCCAATGCTCTTTCGATCGGCGCCAGTGGCGGCACGATCAATACGGGTGCAAACGGCTTGACCGTCGGGGCTCTAACCACTTCCGGGATGCTGACGAAGTCGGGGGCTGGTAGCCTCACGGTCGGCACGGTGACTCCTAATGCCGGGACGGGTTTCTCGGTCGGTGCTGGTGACCTCGTGCTTGGACAGGCTATTGGGACGGTGAAGGTATTTGTTAACTCCACCCTGACCGGCAACCTAGTGTTGAATAGTGGAATCCGCTTCGACGTCGACGGTACAAGTACGATTTCTGGCACCGGCAAGATCAAGGTAGCCGCCACGGGCGCGCTGATCTCCAACTCCTCGGGCGATCTCGGCGGCACGATTTCAACTGAGATCGCTTTGAATAGTAACGCTATCGCCTTCGCCAAAGGAACCTGGGCTGGGTCGAGTTACACGCCTTCGACCAGTTTCCTCACCACCGTCGGCGGCACTACTGGCGGCGCGTTAAGTGTCTTTTTCCTTTCGGGTGATTCCGACGTCGACCTATCCAATAATTCCACCACCGGCGGCGGTGCGGGTACGTTGACCCTGACCGGCGCGAGTACCTACACCGGGAATACGTCCATCAGTGCCAATACTCCAGCCAGCCCTGCCGTTAGTAGCGTCGTCCTCGGTGTCAATAATGCGCTGCCGACCACGACGGGCCTGATTGTCGGCACGAAGGCGAACGTCGGCGTGCCGGTGTTGGACCTGAATGGAAAGAATCAGCAGTTCGCCTACGTGGCCGATGGCGCCAACGTCACGGCCGCCAAGTACCTCAAGATTGTCAACAACGCGGCCTCGGCATCCGTTCTGACGCTCGGTGGCTCGGTCAGCCCCGGGGCGGCCTTCTCCGGCTATATCTCCGATGGCGCCGGCACCATCGCCCTCGTGAAGACAGGCGTAAATACCCAGATTCTGTCCGGGTCCGGCGCATATACCGGAGGAGTCACGGTCACCGCCGGCACGCTCCAGGTGAAAGGCGCCTCGCCCTCCACCGTCAGCTCGGCGCTGGGTGCGCCTACTAGCGCGGTCGTCGTCAATAACAGCGGACAGTTATTCGTTAGCGCTTCCATCGCCAACGCCGTCACGGTCAACTCTGGCGGGCGCGTTTCTGGCAACGGTCAGCTCGATCTGATCACCGTCAACTCCGGCGGCGTCCTCGCCGCCAACACCACGCTGACCCAACTGAACGCCGCGACGTTGACCGCCAATAACACGGCGACGTTGGCGGGCGGTTCCATCATCGAATGGAAGCTGAACGACGCCTCGGCCGCAGCCGGTATCGGCTACGATACCTTCAACTTCACCACGGGCCTCGACCTCAGTGGGGCTTCCGCCGCGAACAAGATCGTGGTGCGAATTATTTCTTTCAATAGCCCTGGCGACGCCACCGCCGGTAATCCCTTGGCCATGAACAAGGGGTCGCTCAAAACGTTCGCCTTTGCGAGCGCTTCCTCGGTGACGAAGCCGACGCTTGGGACCAACATCGCTGACTTGTTCACGTATGACGTCTCGCAGTTTCGCTATACCGACGGCACTTCCTCCGATGCTGGCCTTTGGGCGATGTCCTTTGATCAAAATACGACGACGATGACGCTCACTACTGTCGTGCCCGAGCCTTCGACCTATGGCTTGGGTCTCGGAGCGCTCCTCCTGGCCGCAGCGGCCATCCGTCGGCGTAGGCGCAAGGCCTAAGCCCCCTCCAGCTTATTCGCCGGACAAGCCGCCGCGCTTGCCGCTGAGCAACGAGGCGCCGATGAGCGCAGCCGAGAGGAACGCCATGGACCAAACCCCGAGGGCCGCGGCCAGTTGCGGCCCGTCGCCGAGCGCGCTCATGAGGGAGAAGGTCGCCTTGGTGATGGGGAAATGCTCCGCGCGCTGGGCGAGAATCAGGCTGTCGCTGACCTCGAGCATCGAGAAGGCGAACGCCAGCACGCCGCCGGCGGCGAGGTGCGCCCCGAGCAAGGGCAGGGAGATACGGCGCAGGGTGGACCAGCCCGAGGCTCCCATGGAACGCGCGGCCTGTTCGAGCACGGGGTCGCACTGTTGGAGGCCAGCAATCGCCGCCCGCGTCACGTAGGGTAGACGCCGGACCGCATAAGCGAGCCCGAGCAGCAGGAGCGGGCTGCCGCCGGCGCCAACGAGGATGGCGAAGGGTTTGCCTTCTTGGGACAGCGACAGGTAGCCGAAAGCCAACACGAGACCCGGCACGGCGAGCGGTAACATCGTGAGGGTGTCGAGCAGATGGCGGATGCGCAGGTCGGATCGGGCGATGACCCACGCGGCGGCGACACCCATGACCACCGCGATGGCGGTGGCTAATCCAGCATAGGATAGGCTGTTCTGGATTGAAGGCACGACCAAGGCGCTGCCGAGCGCTTCCTGCCAGTGCGCCAGCGTCAGTTCGGCCGGCAGCACGGAGTTATGCCAATGGCCGGAGACCGACATGAGGATCACTCCAAGGTGCGGTAGGCAGGCCAATGCCGCGACGCCGGCGAAGAGCCCGCTGCATGCCCACCCGCGCCAGCCGAGCAGCGGCTGCGGGGTTAAGCGCAGGCTCGGGCGGGGCGCGGCGCCGTGCCGGCCGCTGCCGAACAGGAGCTTGGACGCCAGGAAGACGCCGCTGGCCACGACCAGCACGATGGTGGTGAGGGCGTAGGGCAGCGGATTACGGTCGAGGTTCTTGATGCCGTCCAGGATCTGCACCGGCGCCACGCGTGGGAAGTCGAAGACGAGTGGCACGCCGAGCTCCGTGAAGGCCCATATGAAGACGAGTGCTGCGCCAGCAAACAGTCCCGGGGTGATGATGGGTAGAGTCACCCGCGTGAGCCGCCGCCAGGGCGAGCAGCCGAGGTTGGCCGCGGC
>CAIVYX010000293.1 GCA_903910245.1 uncultured Opitutia bacterium
GCCGGCCCCGCCAAGACGCCCGTCGGCATGGCTTCGGGTTCATTCGGGCCGACCACCGCCGGGCGCATGGACAGCTACGTCGAACTCTTCCAGAAGCATGGCGGCTCGCTCGTCATGATCGCCAAGGGTAACCGCGGCGAGGCCGTCACTAAAGCCTGCCAAGCTCATGGCGGCTTCTATCTCGGCTCCATCGGTGGCCCCGCCGCCATCCTCGCGCAGGAGAATATCCGCAAGGTCGAGGTCATCGATTATCCTGAGCTCGGCATGGAGGCCGTGTGGAAGATCGAGGTCGTCGACTTCCCTGCGTTCATCCTTGTCGACGATAAAGGCCACGACTTCTTCCGCGATCTACCCGGCGGCTGCGGCATCTGCGGTCCCTGAGCGAGTCATTCAGGCACAAAAAAGGGCGCCCAGTCGGGCGCCCTTTTTTATTACGACTGAACTCGGGCTTAGGCCTGAGCGGGCTGCTCGCCGACGTACTTCGAGGAACCGAAGCCGAGGATGAGCCAGAAGATTGGGCCAAGCAGGGTGAGGCCGATGGTGTAGCCTACGCCCTGTCCGAAGTTGGTCGAGATGCGGTGGTGGACCCAGACAATCCAGACGAGATAAGCAATCGCACCGAGTAACGGGATGACGACGATGAGCGGAGTGAAGACCCAATACCAAGGGAGACCTGCGATACGCAGGAGTACGATGAGGTTGTAGATCGGGACCAGGACTGCCCAGCCGGGCTCGCCGGCCTTCGTGAAGACCTTCCACATGCCGATGAGGGTAACGATGCCGATGACGACAAAGACCAGGAAGAAGGCGGCGAAGAAGGCCATGAGGGTAGCGCCGAAGGCAACGGCAGCAGCTTCCTGATTGCCGGAAGCTTGGGCGAGGATGGTGGTGAGGGTATGCATTGCGCAAATACGCTTACCCTCGGAAGGGACCTTCCGCCAGCCTCATTTCAAGCAGCGCCCGAACGCTTACTTATCCCACTCCAGCGCGCCGCGCTTGAACTCGTAAGCGAGACCGAGGACGAGGACGCCGAGGAAGACGGCGGTGGCAGCCGTGATGGCGATGCCGGCGGCCAGGAACTCGCGGTAGACCAGGGCCCAGGGCACGAGGAAGACCACTTCGATGTCGAAGAGGATGAACAGCATCGCCGTCACGTAGAACTTTACGGCGAAGCGAGGGTGGGGCTTTCCTTCCGAAGGCAGGCCGCATTCGTAGGCCTTATCCTTGATGTAGTTGCCCTTGGCGCGCTGGCCGAAGGCGTGGCTGACAATCAGGATGATCGCGGGGATTGAGAGACCCAGGACGATCTGCACGAGGGCGGGCAGGTAGGTGCTGAGGGACTGGGATTCGGCGGCGGCCATCGGAGATAGACACAAAAAAGCCCTCGCCTCGGGAGGCAAGGGCTTTTGCGAAAGTGTCCTTATTTGAGCTTAATTTCGGGCGAAGTGATGATTGCCGGGGACGGGCCAGGAATCTGGATGGTCGGCGCCGTGGGTTCGGCCGCGGGCTGCTGCAGGCTTTTCTTGAAGTCGGCCAGCGACCCCGGGACCTGCTCGGCGAGCCAGGGCGCGGCGACGAAGTTGGCCAGCTTGGCGGTCGCGTTGGCTTTGTGCTTGGGGTCGGAATGTTCGACGCGCACGAAGGTCTTGCCCGGGTCGTTGGGCGCCGTGCCCGCGAGCTTTGCGAACGCCAGCGTGGCGACGGTGCCGTCGAAGAGCGTGAGCTTCACCTGCGACGAGCGGACGGCCTTGGCCGCATCCTTGTCGTCGAGGGAGACGGCGTCGGCGGCGCGGACCGTCGCCAGCGTGGCGACGATGTCCTCCACGGCGGGTCCTTCCTTACCTTCGAAGAGGGCGCCGAGTTCTTTGCGGGAGAAGGCAGCCTTACCGTCCTTCCATTCAAAGCCGATGGACTTGATCTCAGCGGGCTTGGCGGAGAACAGCGTCAGGTCGACCCAGGAGAGCGGGTCGCCTTCGAGGTAGGCTGAGAAGTCGGTGCGGATGGCGAATTCCTGCCCGGCGAGGCGGGCGCTGGCGCCTAGGCCGTCTTCGGTCGGCTTGCCAAACTGAATCGTCGTCGGTTTGCCGTCAGGGCCGACCAGCGTCAGCGACGAGTCGGCGAGCCCGAGCTTCTCGAGGCGCTTGGGATTAGCGGTGAGCTGGCCGAAGTTGTTGGCCTTCTGCAGGCCCCGGATGAGGGGCAACAGGCGGTTCTCGACGTCGGCTGGGAGGGAGAGCTTCTCCTTCACCGTCCAGCCGTCGGCGGACTTCTCGACCGTCACGCTCTTGTTGTTGGCCTTGATCGTCAGCGACTTTGCGCCGTCGAGCAGGGCTGCTTCGACGAGCGGCCTCTTCTCGGCATCGCCCTTGGGCGCTTCGCGGGTGAGGCGAACGGCCGTGAGGGCGACCAGCCCGAGAACAAGGGTGGCGATCAGTAGGTTCTTATTACGCATGGCGGATTACGAAAGCTTGCGGCGGCGAGCCAGGGTGTAGAACAGGCCGAAGAGGAGGGCCAGTGCCGGGCCGGCGAGCAGATTCAGCACCTGCAGGCGACGACCGAGGGAATTGACGTCCTCACTGAGGCCGCGCCTAATGATGCGGCGTTCTTCGGAGAGCTTGTCCGCGACGACCTGGAACTTCTCAATCTCGCGCTGCATCTCGGGCGTGATGACGATGCCCTTGGCGGTGACGCCGCCGGTCTGCTTGGAGAGCTCGGTGACTTTCGCGTTGGCCTCCTCGAGGCGGCGCTCGATTTCGTCGAGCTTCGCCTGGTAGCGGAGCTGGGCGACGCGTTCGAGTTCCTGGACCTTCTTGAAGGGACGCAGCGAGGTGCCCTTGGAGCGCAGGCTGACGAGTTCGTCGCTGCCACCGAGGGTCTCGAGCACGCTGACGACGAAGCCCAGGTTGTCGTTGATTGGCTCCATCGCGGCCTGACCGCCGACCTGACGCTGGCGTACCGTGAACGGGTCCATCATGAAGTCGGAGTCGGCGACCACGAACAGGCGGGTGGGCTTAGCGCTCTTCGCCAAGTGCGGTCCGGGCAGCGGCTTGGCGGCGGGCTTCGGCGGCTGGCCGGGCGGCGTGGGCTCAGGCTTGCCCGGGGCTGGTGCGCCCTTCGGGAAGGCGGAGACGAATTCGCCTGATACGGAAGCCACAATCACGCGCGACTTACCGTCGGTCTTGAAGGACAGGGCGACCTTCTCGAAGGGCCCGGCGTTGGCGGAGGCGACGTCGATGGCGCCCATGCCGGGACCGCTCATCGTGACGAGTGGTTCGAACTTCAGGCGGGCTTCGGCGCCGGAGATCAGGCCGATCGAGCCGGCTTCCATGAAGGCGAGCTCGCGCAGGTCGGACGTGAGCGGCGATTCCTTTGAGAACGCGGCGTTGCCGGCGGCGAAGGCCGGCTGGTATTGCACGGCATCGCCGCGGGAGCTGCGAATGGAGACCGAGCTGGCGGAATCGCCCATGACGGCGTCGAGGTCGACGTTGACGCCCCAGGCACGGAGCAAGGCGGGGTCGCTCGCGGCCGTGAGGGCCATCGGCGCCATCATGAACGGCATGTTGCCCTGCGAGAACTTTTGGATGCGCGAGAGCGGGTCGACGGCGGCGAAGACCGGTCCGCCCTTGAGCAGGAACTGGTCGATCGCGTAGGCGAGTTGTTCGTCGATATGGTGCGCGTGGACGAGCGCCACGACGGCGACGTCCTTCGGCAGTTCGCTGGCGGTGGTGTTGAGCGTGATCACCTCGTAGGTCTGGCTAAGTTCAGCCAGGAGGAAGTCGGCCGGGCTAGGCTGCTGTTCGCCGCCCTGCGGGATTTGGTTGCTGATTGGAAGCGAACTAATGAAGGCGAGCTTCGGGCGGTCGAGGCGCGAGGCCGAAGCGATTAGCTTGGAAAGATCGAACTCCAGGAAGCGTTCGCGCGACGGGTCGAGCATGGGCACAGCCTTCACCGTGTCGGCCTGCTGGGCGGTCAGGCCGAGGTAGGCGTTGCCTTGGGCGGCGCGCATCGGGGCGATGCCGTGACGCTGGGCGCGCTGTTCCTCCTTCGTGTCCGGGCGCGGGTCGGTGACAATCAGCTTCACCTTGCCGCCAGAGGCTGCGACGTATTCACGGAGGAGCGTCTCGATACGGCGCGAGTAGCTTTCGAGGTACGGGCGCAGCTTCACGTCGGAGCGGCTGACGAAGAATTCGAGCGTCACCGGGTCATCGAGCTTGGTGACGATGCGCTTCGAGCCTGGTGAGAGGGTGAAGGTGCGGTCGGCGGTGAGATCGACGCGGGCGGGGACGGCGCCGGAGATCAGGTTGACGAAGAACGCCGCCGCGAGGACGGCGAAGGTGGCGAGCAGGGCTTGGGAGCGGTTCATGGCTGGGGTTTCCGGTTAGCGGCGTTCGACGATGATGGTGCTCAACCCGAGGCCGGCGAAGGCGACGGAGAGGAAGTAGGCGATGGGTCGCACGTCGACGAGGCCGAGCGTGAACGGTTCAAGATTACGCCAGAGACCGAGGCGCCGGATCTCGTCGACGCCGGTGGAGCCGAGTAGGCCGGCAAGGAGTTCGTCGAAGACGCCGTAGCCGACGAGTACGAGGATGAAGCAGGCGAGGAAGCCGGTCACGAAGGCGATGACTTGGCTGCGGGTCAGGGCGGAGGCGATGGCCGCGATGCCGAGGCAGGCACCGGCGCAGAGGAGTGATCCCGTGTAGCCCGCGAGGATCACGCCCCAGTCAGGGTCGCCGAGCCAGCCGACCGTGAGGGCGACGGGGACGGTCATCAACAGCGCGCACGCCAGGAAGAGCCAGGCGGCGAGGAACTTGCCGAGCGCGGCCTGCCACACCGTGATTGGCCAGGTCAAGAGCAGCTCGATGGTGCCTTGGCGGCGTTCTTCGGCCCAGAGGCGAGCGCCGGCGGCGGGGGCGAGGAACGCCCAGAGCCATGGGTGGTAGAGGAAGAACCGGTCCAGGCTAGCGATGCCGGATTCATAGAGCCCGCCGACGAAGAACGCTAGGGACACCGCGAACGCGTTGAACACGGCGAGGAAGACGTACGCCAGCGGCGTGCGGAAGTAGCCGGCGAATTCGCGGCGGACCATCGCCGTGAAAGGCTTGAGTCCGGGCGAGGGGGATTTTTCGGAAGAGGACATGACGATAAGATTAGGCGGTGAGTTGGCGGAAGACGGCGTTGAGGTCGGAGCCACGCGCCAGGAACTTCTCGCGCGACTCGTCACAGCGGACTTCGCCCTTCGCGATCACGATGACGCGGGTGCAGAGTTCGCCGACTTCCTCGAGGATGTGGGTCGAGACGATGACGGCCTTGCGGGCGGCCATCTCCTTCAGGATGCGGCGCACCTCGAACTTCTGGTTCGGGTCCAGGCCGTCGGTCGGTTCGTCGAGGATGAGCACCTCGGGGTCGTGAATGACCGCCTGGGCGAAGCCCACGCGCATGCGGTAGCCTTTGGAGAGCGTGTCGATCGTCTGCGCAGCGACTTCGTTGAGGCGGCAGAGCTCGAGCGTCTTCCGGACGCTTTCGGCCGGATCGGCCAGGCCACGGAGATCGGCGGCGAAGCGGAGGAATTCGCGGACGGTCATCTCGCCGTAAGCGGGCGCGCCTTCAGGGGAGTAGCCCAGGTGTTGCTTGGCTTGGACGGCCTGGTCGGCGACGTCGAAGCCCGCAATGACCGCAGCGCCTTCGTCGGCCCGGAGGTGACCCGTGAGCATCTTCATCGTCGTGGATTTACCGGCGCCATTAGGCCCCAGAAATCCGACGACCTCGCCGCGGTCGACGGCGAAGGAGACGTCACACACGGCGCGGATGGCGCCGAAGGATTTGGATAGGTTCTTGGCTTCAATGAGGGGCATGGCGGAAAAGTTAGCGGGTTTGCGGGGTGCCCATGACGGCGAGGCGGATGTCGGCCTGCTGGAGGCGCTCCGCGATGCGGATGATCAGCAGCTGATTGAACTCTAACTGCTTCACCGGGGCGGCGGGGTGATACCAGTACATCAGGCGGATGTTGACGGCCCAGTCGGCGAACTCCGTCACGTGCACGAGGGGCGGGTGACTGGGCTTGAAGCCTTCGTGGTTGACCAACAGTTCGTGGACGATGGCGACGGCCTCGCGGACCTTTGCGGCCGGCGTATTCGCCTCGAGGTGGACGAGGTCCTGCGCGCGGATGAAATCACGGCGCGTGATGTTGACGATGGCGCGCGTGGCGAGGTCGCCGTTGGGGATGGCGAGCCGCTGGCCGTCGAGCATGATGATGGTCGTAGAGCGCAGGCCGAGGGACTCCACCTTGCCCTCATGCGTGCCGATATTGATGATATCGCCGAGCGTGAAGGGTTGGTCGATGATGAGCATCACCGCGCCGAAGACGTTCTTGATCGTGTCCTGCGAGGCGAAGGCCAAGCCGACAACGGCGCCGGCCATCAGGCCGAGAATCGCGTCCGAGGACTTCGGGTCGATGATCGAGATAGCCTTGAAGGCGCCGACGAGGATGACCGTGATGCGGACCACTGTGGAGAACATCGGGACGAGGATATCGTCCAGCTTGTTCTCGGACTGGTCGGCGATTTTCTGGGCCCAGGCAATCGGGATGGCGACGAGGTAGAAGATCGAGGCGGTGTGCGCCAAGGAGCAGAGAAAGGTGCCGGTCGTGACCGCGAAGTTTAGCCAGCCGATGTAGGCGAGGGCATCCTTGAAGTCCTTGATAAGGAAGAGGAGGGTGTAGGCTGGAAGGATATAGGGGAGGGACTTGCCGAGGGCGGCGACGGTGGCTTCGGCGATCGGGCTGCTGCCAAACTTCGTCGAGATCCAGCGCATGAGTTTGCCAGCGACCCAGCCGACCAGGTAAGCGACCGCGATGAAGCCGATGGCGTGGATGATGATCTTGCTCCAGTCCTCGGGGGCCTTGGCGACGACCTTGTGGAGGTCGCCGATGATGAAGTGATCCACGTGGACGGCGGCGGGTAAGGCGGCCGGGGCAGGGGGTGTGACAGGAGCAGATTGGGCGAGTAGCATGGCGGGGACGAATTAGGCGAAGGGCTTTCTAGGCGGACGCTTTCCGCATTTCAAGCGTCACCGAGCCTCCAATCCGCTTGATGCGGGACGGCCCCCTTGCCACGCTGGGGGAACCGGAATGAGCGAAACTAGCGAAAAAAAGCCCTCCAAGCCCGTGGTGCTGACCTGCGCCCAGCCGACCGGCCGCCTCCACCTCGGCAATTACCTTGGAGCCGTGCTCAACTGGGGACGGATGCAGGACGACAACGAATGCTATTTCGGCATCGTCGACCAGCACGCCATCACGGTGCCATATGTCCCGGCCCAGCTGCGCGAGAACACCTATTCCTGTCTGGCCCAGTACGTGGCTTGCGGTCTGGACCCGGCCCGGAGCCGGCTCTTCGTCCAATCGCATGTCATCGGCCACACCGAGCTCGCCTGGATCCTCGGCTGCCTCTGCCCGCTCGGCCAGCTCGAGCGCATGACCCAGTTCAAGGACAAGTCGCGCAAGCAGCAGTCGGTCGACGCCGGGCTCCTTTTCTACCCGGTGCTCATGGCGGCGGACATCCTGCTCTATAACGCCTCGCTCGTGCCAGTCGGCGACGACCAGAAGCAGCATCTCGAGCTCGCCCGCGACCTCGCGGAGAAGTTCAACAGCCGTTACTCCGACACCTTCAAGGTGCCCGAGCCCTTCATCTCCAAGGTCGGCTCGCGCATCATGTCGCTGCAGGATCCGACCGCGAAGATGTCGAAGTCCGACCCCAATCATACCGCGACGGTCTTCATCACCGACCCACCCGAGGAAGTGCGGAAGAAGATCATGTCGGCCGTGACCGACTCTTCCGCTGATGTCCGTTCCGGCCCCGATAAGCCCGGCGTCACCAACCTGCTTTCCATCATGTCCGCCTGCACGGGCCGCTCCGTCGCCACGCTCGAGTCCGAGTTCGTTGGCAAGGGCTACGGCGACTTCAAGAAGACCGTCGCCGACGCCGTGGTCGCGACGCTCGACCCTGTCCGCGTGCGCTACGACGAACTCATCAAGGACCGCGGTGAGCTCGACCGCATTTTCAAGTCCGGCGCCGAACAGGCCCAGGCCACC
>CAIVYX010000294.1 GCA_903910245.1 uncultured Opitutia bacterium
CAGTTGGCCGGGGTGACCAACGAGAGGCACGGAGGCCCAGAGGCTCGGTGGACGAGAGAGGCTCAATCGAAGGGGGCAGCATAGGGTGACGGGATAGCTAGTGGGGGGCATTTCTTTATGGTCCCTGGTGTCGGCCGTCGGGTCACAGGTTCGGCTGCTCAGGTACAGGCTCAGTTTCAGGTACTCTGCCATCTGTCATCAGCTCCTTTCAGCCCTCTGTCATCGATTCAGTCCTCCATTCAGACCTCCACTCAGCCCTCCACCCAGCCCTCCACTCAGTCCTCTACTCTACCTCCCCTTCTTCCTCTGCTTTCTCCGATACTCCACTGGCGTACACCCCATCTCCCGCTTGAACAGGCGATTGAAAAAGGTCACTTGGCGGAAACCGCAGGCCAAGGCGATGTCCAAGACGCTCCGCTCGCTATCCCTCAGCTCCCGACGGGCGGCCTGTAGGCGGAGCTCGTTCACGAAAGCGCTAAAGCTGTGGCCGGAGTGCTGCTTGAACTGCCGGGCGAAGGTCGGGCGACTAAGGCCAGAGATCTTAAGGAGGTCCTCCAGCCGGATCTCGTCGCGGAAGTTGGCCACGAGATGTTGGACGGACTTCGAGATGGCCTTCTGATAATGGGACTCGGCGCTGAGCGTGAAACTCCGCGACGAGAGCAATGCGAGATCCGACTCCGGCGCGTCGGCGACTTCCGCCAGGAGACGGAGCAGCGCCGCCAGCTGACCCGCGCCCTTACTGCGGGCGACATCCTGCATGAGCGCGGCAATGGCCGTCGCGGTCCGCCCACGCAGGTGCAGGCCACGTTCGGCCCGCTTGAAGAGATCGCGGAGTTCAAGGTTCTCCGGGAATGCCCATACGGGATGGCTCTCCGGGAAGTGCCACTGGATCGAAAGCCCGCCCGAGGCACCTGAGGTATGCCAGTGGTGCGGCAGGCGTTCGCCGAGCAGCACCAGGTCACCCGCCGCGAACGTACCGATGGCATCGCCGACGAACCGCGTGCCCTCCCCTGCGGTGAACAAGGTCAGCTCCATCTCCTTATGGAAGTGCCAGTGATTCCCCTCCCCTTGCACGGGCTGCGTCCGACCCGGCCCCAAGATGCATTCGACGTCCCGGAGCGTCTTTGACCAACGCAAGACGCGGAAGGAGTGCCCTTCGGGCAGCTCGACCTTCTCGCGGATGGCTTTCATAGGGTCATTCGTATCAAAGACACCCCCACCTGCAAGGGGTTAGTTGAGATGATAGTGCCGCTAAGGGAGACGCCCAGCGTAGCGATTCCCTTACTGGGTGTTAGAATAGTCCTTTCCCCATGAGCACCCCCGTCACGTATCGATTCTCTTTCGGCCCCTGGAACATCAGCGAAGGCGGCGACCCCTTCGGCGGCGACGTCCGCAAGGTCTTCCCCCATGAGGAGAAGTTCGCCCTCTATCGCCCGCTCGGTTTCGAAGGCGTGCAGTTCCATGACGACGACGTCGTCCCGGGCATGGACGGCCTGAAGCCCGACCAGATTCAGAAGAAGGCCACCGAGGTGAAGGCGATGCTCGCCAACCAGGGCCTGAC
>CAIVYX010000295.1 GCA_903910245.1 uncultured Opitutia bacterium
CCGTCAGCAGCTCGACCTCTACGTCTGCCTCCGCCCCGTCCAGTGGTTTACGGGCGTACCTTCTCCGGTCAAGAACCCCGGTAAGGTCAATATGGTGATCTTCCGCGAGAACACCGAGGACATCTACGCCGGCATCGACTTCGAAGCGGGTTCCGAGATCGCCCTCAAGACGCTCGACTTCATCAAGACGAACTTCCCGAAGGAGTTTAAGAAGATCCGCTTTGGTGCCGAACAGCCCGACACCGTCGGTCTCGGCATCAAACCGGTCTCCCGCCCGGGCTCCGAGCGCCTGATCCGTTCGGCCATCCAGTACGCCATCGAGAATAAGCGCAAGTCGCTGACCCTCGTCCATAAAGGCAATATCATGAAGTACACCGAAGGCGCCTTCATGAAGTGGGGCTACGACCTCGCCAAGAGCGAGTTTGGCGCCGAGGAAATCGACGGCGGACCCTGGTGCAAGATTCCCGAAGGTAAGCCGGGCGCCGGTTTGATCATCAAGGACGCCATCGCCGACATCACCCTGCAGCAGATCCTCACCCGCCCGACGGACTTCGACGTTATCGCGACGCTCAACCTCAACGGTGACTACCTCTCCGACGCCCTCGCGGCGCAGGTCGGCGGCATCGGCATCGCTCCGGGCGGCAACATCAACTACCTCACCGGCCACGCTATCTTCGAGGCCACCCACGGTACTGCTCCCAAGTACGCCAATAAGGACGTTGTTAACCCGGGCTCCGTCGTGCTCTCGGGTGAGATGATGCTTCGCTACATGGGTTGGGGCGAAGCGGCCGACCTCGTCCTCAAGGGCCTCAACGGCGCGATCGGCGGCGGTCGCGTGACCTACGACTTTGCCCGCCAGATGCAGGGCGCCACCGAGATTAAGTGCTCGGAGTTCGGCGACGCGATCATCGCGTCGATGTAATCGACACGGACCGTCACTTAATCCGCACCTCGCCGTTGGCGGCCCCTTGGGGCTTGCCAACGGTTTGTTTTTGGGCGGAAATAAAGGCCCAAAAACACTTCCATGAAACACGCCCTCACCGCCCTCGCCCTTTCCGTCTTCGTCGCCGGCGTCAACGCTCAGAGCCCCGCTCCGGCGCCCGTTGCGGCCTCCACCACCGACCTCTCCCTCCGCGGTAGCGTTTCGTGGAACGGCAAGAATGTGTTCCGCGGTATCGAGCGCTCCGATGTCGATGGCCTGTACCAGACCGCGGTTACCTTGGACTACAATCTTCCGGGGCTTACCGGAGCATCGGCCTATGCCAACTTCTTCAACGCCGACGCCTTGGAGCGGACTTACACCTTCGGCCTGCGTAAGGACGTCTCCTTCGGTGAGCTCGACCTCGGTTATCAGCGCCTGACGACCCGTACGGCTCGCAGCATCAGCGCCGACGGCTTCACCCAGATTTCCGCGAACTCCGAGATCTACGTGGGCTTCTCTCTGGCGAATCTCGCCCTCAAGCCTTCGGCCTACATCTATTACAGCACTGACCTCGAGCAGCTGACCATCGAGCTCGCCGGCTCCAAATCCTTCGCCGGCTCCACTATCGGCCTTTCCGGCTCCGACATCGTGGCCAAGTTCTATGGCGGCCTCAGCGACGCTTCGACCACCAGTTTCGCGGCTCGTAATTCCTACGGCTATCTCGGCGCTTCCTTAGATCTGACCCGTCAGGTCGGTCGGGGTGGCGAACTGGGCATGGGGGCCAATTGGGCCTACAACACCGACAGCCAGGTCAAGACGGCCGGCTCCGCCGTCTGGGCCCGCGTCTTCGCCACCTTCCGTTTCTAAACCGCCCCACATTATAGGGTAGGACAGGGAGGCGTGGCTTAGGCCACGCCTCCCTTGTTTTTGGCCTATTTAAGGCACACCCCCTCCGGGGTGCATTCGGGTGTTGACGGAGGGGGGTCCTTTCTCATGTTCCCGCTTTCCCTCTTTATGAAGACCACGCTAGCCAAGAACGTGCAGCTCAAGGACAAGACCTGGTATGTCGTTGA
>CAIVYX010000296.1 GCA_903910245.1 uncultured Opitutia bacterium
AAGTGCGGCTTGCGCGGGGCGAGCGGGTTATCGTTGGCGGAAGGGGCGCCGAGGGCGTCCGCCTTCATCGCATGGAGGGCAATGGCGCCGAGGCTGAACTGACCGACGCTACTGAGGAAGGTGCGGCGCGTCTGGAGGCTGAGCTGGGCTTCGCGGAGAGGGTTCATCTCGAAAAGGGGTAGGGGGTTGGGGTTGGGGTAGGCCTTTGAGGCTCAGCGGCGCATGAGGAACTCGTCGAGGTTCATGATGACGCTGCTGACGGCGGTCCAGGCGGCGAGGGTGGGGACATCGGCGCCTTTGTCGGCCGGGCCCAGCGGGTCGGTCGCCATCTTGAGGGCAAGAGCGGTGTCGGCTTTGTATTGTGCGGCCGACTTCGCGAGCAGGGTCTTCAGCGTGGCGAGTTCCTTGGCGTCGGGTTCGCGGGAAAGGCAGAGCGAGTAGGCGAGGCGTAAGCGCGACTCTTCGGTGGCGCCCCCTTCTTTAAGTAGACGGCGGGCAAGGGCTTGGCTGGTCTCGACGAACACCGGATCGTTGAGCGTCACGAAGGCCTGCAGGGGCGTGTTGGAGCGATCACGGCGGACGACGCAGGTCTCGCGGTTCGGGGCGTCGAAGGTGGCGAAACTTGGGTACGGCGTACTGCGACGCGTGTCGGTGTAGAGGCTGCGGCGGTGCCGGTCTTCACCGGCGCTCGTAGCCCAGTCCCCGGAACCGCCGAAGGCGATACTCAGGCCCATGTTCGGCCGGATTGGACGCACGGGTGCGCCGTACATCTTGGCGCTGAGGAGTCCGCTGACGGCGAGGGCCTGGTCGCGGAGCATTTCGCCGGAGGGACGGAACCGCGGGCCGCGGGCGACGAAACGGTTATCGGGGTCCTGCTCGTTACGCTTGCCGCTGCTGGCGGAAGTTTGGCGATAGGCACGGCTGTTCAAGAGGAGGGTGAGCATCTTCTTGGTGTCCCAACCGCTCTCGACGAATTCAGCGGCGAGCCAGTCGAGCAACTCGGGATGGACAGGTAAGTCGCCTTGGCTGCCGAACTCTTCACTCGAGCGCACAATGCCGACGCCGAAGACGGTCTCCCAGAGGCGGTTCATCGTCACGCGGGCGGTGAGCGGGTTGTCGCGATTGGCAATCCAGCGTGCCAGCCCGAGGCGGTTCTTGGGAGCGGAGTCGTCCCAGCGTGCCAGATGATTCGGTATGCCTTCGTCGACTTGGTCACCGAGCGCCTGCCAATTGCCGCGAAGCTGGATGAAGGTCTTGCGGCGTTTCTCGCCGGTGAGGTCCTGCATGATCGGCACCGTCACGGGGGCCGTGTCGGCGATCTTCTTCTTCAGGTCGTCGGCATGGGTGCGTTCGGCTTTGGCGGCGACGGAGACATTGCGGACGTAGTAATCGCTGAGCTGCTTGGTCTGGGCCGGAGTGCGCTTCTCTTTGGGTGCGTCGAGGGCGGTCTTGAGCGCCTTGTCCGTGAGGTTCGGTTTCTTGGTCAGCCACTCATCGAACCCAGCGAGCCAGGCGGGGGTCGGTTTCTTGAAGGCTGCTTCCGCGGTGGCAGCATCTTTTGTCCACTGGTCGCGCTGGGCTTTCACGCCGGGCGGGTAGATTTCGTGGAGTGGCGATTCGTCGCGCTTGTCGCTGTCGGCGCTCTGGTTGAGGAAGGCGTAGGAGCGGAAATACTCGGTGATCGTGATCGGATCATACTTATGGGTGTGGCACTGGGCGCAGGCCATGGTGGTTCCCATGAAGACGGCGTAGGTGGTGTTGACGCGGTCGATGACGGCGGCGTTACGGAATTCTTCGTCGCTCGTGCCGCCTTCATTCTGGGTCATCGTATTACGATGGAAGGCCGTCGCAATGATCTGGTCCTCGGTCGGGTTGGGCAGTAAGTCACCGGCCATC
>CAIVYX010000297.1 GCA_903910245.1 uncultured Opitutia bacterium
CTTCACCGGGGAGGTGATCATCCGAATGGTGTCATAGACGGCCATGCCGGAGGTAATGGATCCACCTGGGGTGTTGATATAGAAGGTGATTTCTTTGCCGGGGTCGATGCCGTCCAGGTAAAGGAGCTTTTCGACGATGTCGCGGGCGGACGCGTCTTCGACAGCGCCCCAAAGGAAGATCTTCCGCTGTTCGAGGAACTTTTTCTGGATGAGCATGGAGCTCGGGCCGCCGTCCTTGGGGGCGGCCGGGGTCTTCTCGTCCTCGTCTTCGTCTTCGTTACGCATGGGAGTCGTTAAATTGCCCTAATCCAGCCCCGTGGCAAGCGTGGGAAGGCGAAGCAGTCGGGGAAATCATTCACAAAAGGAGGGGCGCGAGGGGTGAATCCCGCCGGAGCGACGTCCCCGGCCCGCTTTTCAGGAACAAGTGGGTGGACGGGGAGGTCAGTTTATAAACCATCTCCCAACCTCTATGAAACTCCGTCTCCTCACCGCCGGCCTCCTCGGCCTTTGTGCCGTCGTCTCCGCCGCTGGCATCATTGATAACAAGAACCAGGCCTCGATCTCCTCGGGCGCCGACAAGCCTGAGAATGCCAAGAAGCCGAAGGTACTCATCGTCATCGGTGACGCCACCGAGCTGCTCGATACGATGTATCCGGTCTACCGCCTGCAGGAAGCCGGTTTCCAGCCGATCTTCGCGACGCCCGAGAAGCGCGTCTATCAGACCGTACTGCACGAAGTGAAGCCAGGTTGGACGATCACCAAGGAGTGGGAGGGCTACACCATCAATTCCGACATCGCCTTTAAGGACATCAAGCCCGAGGAGTATGCGGGTATCTTCTTCAGCGGTGGCCGTGCCCCGGAGTATATCCGCGAGGACGAGGCGCTCCTCGCCGCCACCCGCTGGTTCTGGGAGCATAAGAAGCCGATGATGAGCGTCTGCCACGGCGTGGAGATTCCTGCCCGCGCTGGCATCGTGAAGGGCCTGCGCATGGCCACCGTGCCGAAGTGCAAGTTCGACCTCGAGGTCTGCGGCGGTATTTTTGTCAACGCCCCGGTCGTCATCGACCGCCACATGGTCAGCGGCCGCACCTTCCATGACAACGGCTCGTTCGTCGCGCCGTGGATCAAGATGCTCGAAGCCCAGCGCGACCAGAAGTAAGCCGATGCTTTCCCGCCGCGATTTCCTGCGCACCGTCCCCGCCGCCGCGGCCTTCGCGGCCTTGTCGGCCCGCGCCCAGTCCCAGGACGAATTCAAGATCCGTACCACGCTGTCTTCGGCCCTCTACGGTACGATGCCGCTCGACGTCATCCTGCCCGAGGTCGCCAAGGTGGGCGCCGAGTCGATCGATATCTGGTGCAAGGTGCACGGTGACCAGCGCGAGCAGGCTACGGCGCTCGGTGAAGAAGCCTTTGCGTCCTTGCTGAAGAAGCACGGCGTGCGCGTCGGTTCCAGCACGCGCTACCCGCTCGGACCGTTCAAGCTCCAGGAAGAGATGGCTTGGGTGAAGAAGCACGGCGGCGACCTCGTCATCTGCGGCTGCGTCGGCCCCAAGAATCCTGAAGGCGCCGCGGCCAAAGCCGCGATCGCCAAGTTCCTCGAGGATATGAAGCCGCACGTCGCCAAGGCCGCCGAGCTCGGCGTGACCATCGCGGTCGAGAACCACGTGAACCAGGCGCTGCACCATCCCGATTCCATCAAGGCCTTCGCCGACCTGAACACCTCGCCGAATCTCGGTATCGCCTTCGCCCCGCACCATCTGCATGAGTGGCAGGACCAAATCCCCGCGCTCATCCGCTATGCTGGCGCAAAGAACCTTCCATTCATCTATTTCCAGGAGCACTCCGAGGGCATCTTCAAGAAGGCCAGTAAGGAGATCGAGTTGCAGCAGCTGCCTGGCTTCGGTGGCGGACTCGACTACCGTCTCGTCGTCAAGGCTCTCCGCGACGTTCGCTTCAAGGGCGTGGCTGAAATCTTCATGCACCCGACCCCGCGCGGTATCCCGATTCTGCCGACGGTAGGCGAGGTCACCGCGGCCGTGAACAAGTCGCGCGCTTATCTGGATAAGTGCATCCGCGAGACGGCATGATGCTGCGTTTCGCGATCCTGCTGGGCGCGGCAGCACTGAGCGCCGAACCCCTCGTTACCGGCTTCGAGCGCTTCCACGCGGCGACACCGACGGCAGAAGGCGGACGTCTACTCTACAATGAGCTCGGTTGCGTCAATTGCCACGGCGGTGACACCGGCATGCCGACGATGCGCGGCCCCGCGCTCGCGACGGTCACCCAGCGCGTCCGCTCCGAATGGCTACGCAAGTTCATCGCCGATCCCGCGTCGGTCCACCTTGGAGCAGTCATGCCGCAGGTGCTGGCGAAGGCCGACGAGCAGACTCTCGTCGTGATCGAGCATTACCTCGCTTCGCTCAAGCCGAAGGCCGCGACTAAGGCCGCCGCGAAGATCATGCACGTGAATAGCGCCCGTGGCGGCGAACTTTTCAACACCCTTGGCTGCGTCGCCTGTCATGCGCCTGGCAAGGATTTCATTCCGCCCGAAGGCGTACCCAAGGCCTCCGAGTTCACGTATCGCAGTGTCGGGTTCGGCGATCTCAAAGCGAAGTACAGCCTCGATAGCCTCGGCGCTTTTATTCTCGATCCGCTTAAGGTACGCACCGACGGACGTATGCCCAAGACCGTGATGGACCGTCAGGACTCCATCGACGTCGCTGGTTACCTTCTCGAGTTCCAGGGCAGCGATGGTCGTTTAGATAATCCCGTTGTCTCGATTACCGCCGACAAGGCGCTCGCCATCACCGGCCGCAAGGCTGTCATTGCTGCGCAGTGCGCCGCCTGCCACGAATTGCCTAAGGACGCCGCAGCTAAGCCGGTTACCTTGAAGAAGACCGAAGGCGGCTGCTTGGACGCCGATCACGCCAAGGGTCCCCGCTACGCGCTGTCCGACGCGCAGCGTGCTTCGCTGAAACTCTTCCTGGCGAAGAAGGATGAAGCCGCTTCGCCCAAGCTCGCCGCCGATCTCACATTGCAGGCACTCAACTGTGTCGCGTGCCATGAGCGTGATGGCAAGGGTGGCCCTGATGCCGCGCGTAAGCCTTATTTCCAGGGTGACCACAATCTCGGCGATACCGGCCGCTACCCGCCGCCCCTCACCGGTGTCGGTGGTAAATTGCGTCCGGAATGGCTGGCCAAGGTTCTCACTGGCGAGAACCGCGTGCGCCCTTACCTGAAGACAAAGATGCCGCAGTATGGCGCGGCCACCGCGGAGCTCGGTAAGTTGCTCGGCGTCGCCGATGCGCGTGCTCCTCTGAAGTTCGAAGGTGGCGATGACACCGCTGGCCGAAAACTCATGGGCACGCAAGGCGGGGCGGGTTGTATCACCTGCCACCGTTGGGGCGATCGTCCGTCGCTCGGCGTCCAAGGGCCCGACCTCAGCAACATCGCCGCACGCCTGCAGGAAAGCTGGTTGCGCGAGTATCTGATCAATCCCGCTGGTTATCGACCTGGCACGCTGATGCCGTCCTTCTGGCCGGCTGGCCAATCCTTCAATCCAACGATCCTCGGCGGCGACACCGACAAGCAGATTGCCTCGATCTTCAAGTTCGTCGAAAGCGCCAACGGCGAACCCGAAGGCTTCCCCCAGAATCGTAACGGTGAGTTTGAGATTGTGCCCAAGGACCGTCCCGTCGTGCAGCGTGCCTTCACTGATGGCGTCGGCGTCCGCGCTATCCTCGTCGGCTTCCCGACCGGCGTGCACCTTGCCTACGACGGTGATAAGGGCGGACCTGGCCTCGCTTGGAAGGGTCGATTCTTCGACGCCTACCTGACGTGGTTCTCGCGCTTCCCGACGTTCGAGAAACCCATCGGAGAACAAGTCGTCGCCTGGCCTAAGCCCTCCGGCCGTTTCTTTGGCTACCGTCTCGATGCGAAGGGCAACCCCACGTTCTTGAACGAGCAGGGTGGCGTGAAGGTCGAAGAGACTTACGAGGGCATCGAGAACGGACTTCGCCGCACCGTCACCTGGGCGCCCACGCCCGACTTCGTCCCGATGATCACCCATCCCGTAGGCATGATCGTCGACGTGAAAGAATCCTCCACCCAAGGCCGTCGCGTCTTCACCTATCTCTGGAAATGAAAGCCACGATTGTAGCCCTCCTTGCCGCCGCCTCGCTTTCCGCGGCGTCCTACGACATCGCCGACATTCTCACGGCGAGTACCGCTGCCGATACGCGCGCCAAGGATTGGAAGCC
>CAIVYX010000298.1 GCA_903910245.1 uncultured Opitutia bacterium
CGCTTCAAGTCGGGAGAAGGCGATGGCTCGAAATTAATCGACCGATTAGTTCGGTAACGGCTGACCGACGCCCTTAGCCCGCTGCGTCTCAAGCAAAGCCTTGAGTCGTGCGACAATCTCCGGGTGTTCCTTGGCGACGTTGTGACGTTCGCCGGGATCGTTCTGCAGGTCAAACAGACGAGGACCGGACTGGTCGCGGCTATCGTTGGCCTGCTCGGATTCGGAACCAAGCAAAGCGGCGACCGGACCCTGGGCCTTCTTACCCTTGCCGGGAGCGCCGCCGCCGGAGATGAATTTCCAGCGAGCGTCGCGGATGGAAAGCAGGTTGCCTTGCGTGCTCGAGATAAGGGTCTCGCGGCCGGCACCTCCCGAGAGGGCCGCGGAAGTGTCGACGGAATCCAGCTTGAGGAAATCGGCGGGGTCTCCGCCGGCGACCTTCGTGAACACAGCAGGGAGGTCGACTTGCGACATCAGGGCATCGGACACCTGGCCGACGGGCGTATGACCGGGCCAGCGAGCGATGAAGCCGACGCGCGTACCGCCTTCGAGGATGCTGTATTTACCGCCGCGGAAAGGCCCCGCGGGCGTATGGCCGGCCTGCTTATTCAATTCGACGGCCTTATCCTTGTAGCCGTCGTCGAGGACCGGACCGTTGTCGGAAGAATAGATAACGAGGGTATTCTCAGCGAGGCCGTGTTTGTCGAGTTCCGCGAGGATGCGGCCGGCCTGGTCGTCGAAAGCCACCACCGCGTCGCCGCGCGGGCCGAGCGGCGTCTTGCCGGCATAGCGTGGATTGTGCACGCGGGGGACGTGGTTCTCGTGCGAGGCGTAATAGAGGAAGAAAGGCTTGTCCTTATTGCGCGCGATGAAGCCGCAGGCCTTGTCGGCGAAGGTGTCGCCCATGGTCTCATCGTTCCAGAGCGCGGACTTGCCGCCCTTCATCCAGCCAATGCGCCCGACGCCGTTGACGAGTGCCATATTGTGTCCATGCGACCAATCCATCTTCAGCTTCGCGCGCTCGGCGTCGGTGGTCAGGTCGGGATCGCCCGGGTAAGCCTTCTTGTAACTGATCTCGATCGGATCCTTGGGGTCGAGGCCGACGACGGAACCGTCCTCAACGAAAACCGTCGGCACGCGATCACCGGTGGCGGCCATGATGAAGGAGTAAGTGAAGCCGATCTGATTGGGCGACGGATCAATCTTCTGATTCCAATTCACTTCGCCCGAACCCAATCCGAGATGCCACTTGCCGACCACGCCCGTGGCGTAGCCGAGCTGGGCGAGGCTGGCAGCCATCGTGGGACGGCCAGGCTTGATGATAAGGCGGGCATCTCCGGGGAGAACGCCGGTGCCTTGACGACGCCAGGCGTATTCGCCCGTCAGAAGGGAGTAGCGCGAGGGCGTGCAGGTGGCGGACGTGCAGTAGCCCGAGGTGAAACGCGTGCCCTGAGACGCCAGCTTATCTAGGTTCGGGGTCGGGATGGCCTTGGCTCCGTAGCAGCCGAGGTCGCCCCAGCCGATGTCATCGGAGTAGAGCAGCACGATATTCGGCGGACGCTTCTCGGCCGCGAAGACGGAGAGCACGCAAGAGAGGGCAACCAGGGGCAAGAGGCGCATGGGCATCTAGTAAGCCAGCAGGCGGCATAAATAAAGCCCGCAGATGGACTACCGCACCCCTTGCTTGCAAAACCAGCCCTTAACGCCCAATCAGAAGGTGAATATGCGTTTCGCCAAATACCATGCTCTCGGCAACGATTACCTCGTCCTCGAGCCGAAGGACTGCCCTACTCTCTTTTCGCCCGAAGCCATCCGCAAAGTCTGCCACCGTCACTTCGGCCTCGGCTCGGACGGAATCCTCTTCGGCCCGATCGAACGCTCTGACGGCACCTTCGGCCTGCGCATCCTAAATCCTGATGGCTCCGAGGCCGAGAAGTCCGGCAACGGCATCCGCATCTTCTGCCGCCACCTCCTCGAGACGAAGCGCATCCAGGAGGGCCAGGAGTTCCGCCTGCACACCATCGGCGGCGTTGTCCGCTGCGAAGTCTTCGACGGCGGCAACCGCATCCGCGTCGAGATGGGCAAGGTCTCCTTCCGCGCGCCCGTCATCCCGCACGTCGGTGCCGACCGCGAAGTCCTTGGCGAAGAGATCACCGTCCTCGACAAGACCTTCAAGTACTGGGCCGCGACTGTCGGCAACCCGCACTGCGTGATCCCGGTCGATGAACTCACGCCCGACCTCGCCAAGACCTACGGTCCGCACCTCGAGGTGCACCCTAATTTCCCAAACCGTACCAACGTCCAGTTCATGAAGATCATCGACCGCCAGAACGTGCGGATTGAGATCTGGGAACGTGGCGCCGGCTATACACTGGCCTCCGGTTCCTCCTCTTCGGCTTCGGCCGCCGTAGCGCGCAAAATGGGCCTCGTTGACGCAGATTTAAGGGTTAATATGCCCGGAGGTCAGATTATCATTGGCATCGGGGATGATTATTCCATCGTAATGACAGGCCCGACGACCCCCGTTGGCATCTTCGAGATGCACCCTGGAGTCCCGGTCCAAGACGTCGCCGTCTAGGCGAACCGTCTTCCCACCAGGTTTTTCCTCCTTTGGCGCGTCCTTTCGGACGACGCTTTTCACCGCACACCCTCACTATGGCGCCGCGACAGCCGTTGCCCAACATCTCTGAAGACGATCTCGTCGACCTCGCCGGCGGGGCGACCGTGCTCCTCGCCAAGGAGCTGGTGGCCAAGGGGAAAGTAAAAAAGGCCCTCTGGACGCCCCCGGTCGCCGAAGCCGTCGTCGACGACGGCACTGAATCTCGCGAAGCCCGGTGGAACCTCCGTTCCGTCACCTTCCAGCGCAACGAATGCGGCTGCGAGGTTTCCGTCGGCCGAAGAAAACTCTGCGTGCACTCCGTGGCCGCCTACCTCGTGCTCGCCAACAAGGAGGGCTATCTCAAGCCCGAGACAATGGCGCCCCCGAAGCCGGCCGCACCGCCCGGCAAACCGGCGACAGCGACCACCACGAAGGAAAAGACGGCTGACACGAAGAAGGAAAAATCAAAGGAAGCGGAAACGACCCCGGCAGGACCCCGGCTCAAATCCCTCACTCTCTCGGAAAAACGCGGCACGCCCATCGAAGTGCGTTTCATCGTTCCACCCAACATCGTCACCGCCGCCGCGCGCGACGAGATCATCTGCCGCCTCGAACTCCGCGTCGACGGCGCCCAGGTCGCGCCCGAGAACCTCGATCGCAGCAAGGCTTGGACCATCGAACCAGACACGGTCTTCTTCTTGGCGATCCTCGAGAACCTCTGCCACGGCAAACTCCAGGGCATCCTCCCGCTTACTCGCCGCCATCTTCGCCAGCTCCTCGCCATCGGCAAGGGCCTCAAGATCTTCCGTATGGCCAATGCGCCAGAAACCGCACTGGCATGGGATGGCGACCAGCTCGACAAGGTCCACGAACACCTCGACGAACCCGCCCCGACGCCGCAGACCAACGCCGCCGGCGAAGCCCCCGACGATGGCCCCGAAGAGCAGGAAGTCCGCTCCCAGGAACGCGGCCGCGACGACCGCCCGTGGGTCGACGGTTCGATGAAGTGGCTGCGTATCCGCCTGCCCCAGCAATCTTCTGGCCCGGTCGCCGAACTCCGCGACATGCTTCAGCGGAGCGGCTTCACCCTCGAGACCACCACCCGCGAGTGGTACCTCGCCGGGACGATTCAGGTGCTCAACTTCCTCGCCCGGCATCACAAGCTGCTGATGACGGACAACGGCGCCTTCTTCACGCACAATCTCTCACACTCCCTCCGTAACGTCGACCTCGCTAAGGCGAAGTGCGATGCATCCGAAGAGAACGGTGGTTTCCGCTTCGCCATCGGCATCAACCCCGAAGGAAAGTCGCCGAAGGTCATCCAAGAGGCCCTCTCGAGTGGGCGCATGTTCTTCTACACCGACCAGGGTCCACGTCTCATCACGCCGGAGCTGATGGAGTCGATTCGCAACGCCCAGCGCCGCATCACGGGTGAATCCAAGCGTGACGTCGACCTCGACCTCAACCTGAAGATTGGGTACGCCGACCTCGCCAGCGCCGACGCCATCGCCGAGGAACTGCAGGCCGCCTTCGCCCCGCCGGAGACCTGGAGCAAGCGCTCCTCGGCGATTCGCAACCTTTCGAAGCTCCAGCCCGCGCCCATCCGCGAGGAGCTCAGCACGATACTCCGCATCTACCAGCAGGTCGGCGTGGCTTGGCTCTGGCATATTCATAATAATTCCCTCGGCGGCCTCCTGGCCGACGAGATGGGGCTCGGCAAGACCGTGCAGGCCTTGGCCTTCATGGAGGCCCTGCGCCAGCATCGCCCCGAAGACGGCCCCTGCCTCGTCGTTTGCCCGGCCTCGCTCGTCGAGAACTGGCGCCGCGAAGCCCGCCGCTTCACCCCTTCGCTCAAGGTCCTCGCCCACCACGGCCAGAACCGCTTCACCGCGCAGGAATACC
>CAIVYX010000299.1 GCA_903910245.1 uncultured Opitutia bacterium
GAAGTTGACCTGGCGCACCATGCCGCGAACGGCTGGATTGTCAGGGAGCAGATTGGTGTCGCCAATGCGGTCGAGGCCGAGGGCCCGAATGGTGCCGCGATTTCGCGCGACGTGCCCGAGCTCACTCTTGACCTGGGTGACCTTGATGTACTTCTCAGCCATGGTGCACCTCTGGTGCTGACTCTTGCCCGCCGACGCGGATACGGACGCGCTTGCCACGTGCAGCTGAGATCTGCTCAGCCGTGCGCAACTGTGAGAGCGCTTCGATCGCGGCGCGGGTTGCGTTCACGGGATTTGACGAACCGTAGACCTTGGAGAGGATGTCGTGAATGCCTGCAGCGGTGATGATCGCGCGAATCGCACCGCCAGCGATAACGCCAGTTCCCTGTGAGGCTGGCTTCAGCATCACGCGGCTTGCGGAGTGCTCTGCCGATACTTCGTGCGGAATAGTGGTGCCGAGGAACGGTACGCGGATGAGGTTCTTCTTCGCGTCTTCGGTTCCCTTACGGATGGACTCTGGCACTTCGCCGGCCTTGCCGATGCCAACGCCAACGTGTCCCTGGCCATCGCCAACGACGACGAGCGCAGAGAAGGTGAAGCGGCGTCCGCCCTTGACTACCTTCGCTACGCGGTTGATCTGCACGACCTTCTCTGCGAGGGTCAGCTTCGACGCGTCAATTCTCGCCATCTCAGTGCCCTCCTAGAACTCAAGCCCGGCAGCCCGGGCAGCGTCTGCGAGCGCCTTAAGGCGCCCATGATATTTAAATCCAGCGCGATCGAAGACGACCTTCGCAACGCCGGCGGCCTTCGCGCGCTCGGCGACAAGAGTTCCGACTTCGGCAGCCTCCTGCACCTTGGTGCGCTTGGCGTCACCCTTCACCGCTGCATCAAGGGTCGAGGCCGCTGCCAGGGTCTTCCCAGCTGCGTCATCAATCACCTGTGCGTAGATGTGGTTCAGGCTGCGGAAGATCGCGAGTCGCGGTCGTACAGCTGATCCCTCAACGGTCAGTCGAATTCCGAAGTGTCGGCGCTTACGCGACGCGACGCGTGTCGTTACGCGGCTCACTTGGCACCAACCTTTCCGGCCTTACCGGCCTTGCGGCGAATGACCTCGTTGACGTACTTAATGCCCTTCCCCTTGTATGGCTCAGGCTTGCGAAGTGAACGAATCTCTGCGGCGATCTGGCCGACGAGCTCCTTATTTGCGCCGAGAACGGCGACCTTCGTCTGACCGTCCACTTCGAAGGTGATGCCGGCTGGTGGGTTGATCTCAATCGGGTGGCTGTAGCCGAGGGCCAGGGTCAACTTGTTCCCCGCCTTCGCGGCGCGGTAGCCGACGCCGTTGATCTCGAGGTCGGTGCGGAAGCCGGTGGCCACGCCCTCGACCATATTCGCGATGAGGGTGCGGCAGAGGCCGTGCATCGAGCGGTTGGTCTTGCTGTCATCGGGACGCGACACGGTGATCACGTCCGCCTCAAGGGTGAACGTGACGGCGCCAGGGATCTCACGCGAGAGCGTTCCCTTCGGCCCAGTGGCCGAAACGGTTCGACCCTCAATGGTGACCTTCACCCCTGCTGGCACGGCGATGGGCTTGCGTCCGATTCGTGACATCAGTCCCCTCCTCTACCAGACGTAGGCGAGGATCTCGCCGCCGAGCTGGGCCTTGTGGGCCTGCGCTCCGGTCATGATCCCCTTTGATGTGCTCAAGATGACAACACCGAGGCCGCCGAGCACGCGCGGAATCTCTGTCTTACCAGCATAAACCCTTAGGCCA
>CAIVYX010000300.1 GCA_903910245.1 uncultured Opitutia bacterium
CCTCCTCAACGGACTCAAAGGCGTCGGCCCGGTCACGGTGCGACGGCTACGCGATGCGTTCGGTGGCGACCTCTCGGTCGCGCTCGGCGCCCCGGCCGATCAGTTGGCCAAGGTGGAAGGCGTCACCCGGCCCGTCGCCGCTGCCATCGCCGCTCGCGAATTCGCTTGGGCGGCGGAGATGGGCCGCGTCCGTGACCTGGGTTTCCGCCTGCTCAGCGAAGACGACGCCGCCTGGCCGACGCCTCTCACCAAGCTCTGGGATCCGCCGCTGGTGCTCTACGCCGAAGGCACGCACATCCCCGGTGAGCGTGCCGTCGGCATCATCGGCTCGCGCCATTGCACGACGTATGGCGCCTCGCTCGCCCGAAGCTTCGCCCGTGACCTGGCGCAGGCTGGCTGGTGGATCGTCAGCGGGCTGGCCCGAGGCATCGACACCGCCGCGCACGAAGGGGCACTCGATGCGGACGGGCGCACGGCGGCCGTGGTGGGGCACGGACTCGACCTCACCTTTCCTCCGGAAGCGGTCCGACTGCGCGCCCGCATGAAGATTGATGGCTGCGTGCTTTCCGAATTTCCGCTCGGGCGGCCCGCGGATCGACAAACCTTCCCGCAGCGCAACCGCATCGTCGCTGGGTTGGTGCGCGTGATGGTGATCGTCGAGACCGACGTCGACGGCGGCAGCATGATCACCGCCCGCTTCGCCGGCGACCTTGGCAAAACGCTCTGTGCCGTGCCTGGAAGAGCGGACAGCCCGTCGAGCCGCGGATGTCACGCACTCATCCGCGACGGCGCGACGCTCGTCTCTTCGGTAGACGACATCCTCATCGAACTGGGCGAAAGTCGCGGCAGTCCCGCGCTGGCGTTGATCGAGGATCCGCCCGAGTTCGCGCGCTGGCTGCCGCACTTCGCTGGCGGGACGGCGCATGACGCCGAAAGCCTGTCCGTGCTCGCGGATTGCGCGGTCGCCGAAGCCGCGGTCAGCCTGACGATGATGGAGATCCGCGGCGTGCTCACGCGGCGGCCCGACGGACGCCACGAACGCACCTGACTTAACGGTGCGGGACGTTACCTTCGTTCGCCGGCACAGCAGCCGTGAGCGGATTACCACGGCAAAGATCGATGACGGCCTTCGGCTTAGCAAAGCAGTCCCGAAGTGAACCCATGAGCGGACGCCAGCCGTCGCCGAACGCCGCAGGGTAAGCCGTCGCCTGCAGCGAGGCATGATCCGCGAGCCAGAGAGCGCGGACGCAATGCCAGCCTTGCGAGACGAAGACAACGTGGTCGTCAGGATAATAGGCTTTCGCCCGCAGGACCGAATCGAGCGTGCGCCAACCATACGGGTCTTCGACGATCGGACAGGTCACGCCGGCCGCGCGCAGCTGCATCGCCATAGAACGCGCATGGACTTCGGTGCCAGAGGTCACGATGAGTTTCACCCGACCCGAGCGCGCCAGCTCCAGGGCAGCATCGATACGCGGGCGATAGGTGCCGGAACGCTCATCGGTCGCGCCGACGAATTCATCGGTCCCGAGGAGGACCATCACGGAGCCGACCGGGACTTCGGAAGGCTTGCCTGCCAGACGCCCCCAGCCAGCCGACCAGACCCAGAGGTTCGATCCGACGAAGAAAAAAGCCGCCAGAGCAAAAAGCACCCCCACCCCGCGTTTGAGCCATCGAGACATGGAAACGACCATTACAGCCAAAAATCCGTTGGCAAGGGGGTCTATCCATAGAGATTTGCCTAAATTTAAGCACCTATGGGTTGCCGAAAGTTGGTATTAGGTCATTTTGAGGGGGAGTCCGCCAATGGCACGGATTCTGCCTACTTTTACTCAATATGAGCGCCCATCCTTCCGCCGCGATCGCCAAAGTCCTCGTCATCGACGACGACAAGGACCTCCGCTACTCGCTCCGCCGCGCTCTGGCTGGCCTTGGCCACACGGTCATCGAAGCCGACAGTGGCGAAACCGGCGTCGTCGCCGCCAAGCGCGAACAGCCCGACGTGATCCTGCTCGATAACCGTATGGGCGGGATGACCGGCATCGAAACCTTGCAGATGCTCCGCGGCGCGCAGCCGCAGGCGATGGTGATTCTGATGACCGCGTTTGGCACCACGCAGACCGCCATCGAAGCGATGAAGTTCGGCGCGTACGACTACGTCATGAAGCCCTTCGACCAGGCTAAGCTCATCACGCTCGTCGACAAGGCCCTCTCCGCACGTCGCGACCTTGCGGCCGCGACGAAGTCCACGCGCACCCTCGTCAATCCCGCCGACTACAAGGAAGGCATCGTCGGCAGCTCCGAGCCGATGCAGGAAGTGCTGAAGTCGATCGGCCAGGTCGCCGCTTCCGACGCCACCGTGCTCATCACCGGCGAAAGCGGCACGGGCAAGGAACTCGTCGCGCGCTGCATCCACCAGCATTCGCTCCGCGCCAAGGGTACTTTCCTCGCGGTCAATTGCGCGGCCATCCCCGAGAACCTCATCGAATCCGAACTCTTCGGCCACGAGAAGGGCGCCTTCACCGGCGCGACCAACCAGAAGCTCGGAAAGTTTGAGCTCTGCGACGGCGGCACGATCTTCCTCGACGAGATCGGCGACATGTCTCTGCCCACGCAGACTAAGGTCCTCCGCGCCATCCAGGAAGGCGAGATCCAGCGCGTCGGCGGCACGGTCACCGTCAAGATCAGCGTGCG
>CAIVYX010000301.1 GCA_903910245.1 uncultured Opitutia bacterium
AAAAGGACGCAGTAGGCGTAGCCGAGAGCGGCCGGGCAGACGAAGCCCACGAAGGCCCCGATCCACTGGACGTAGCGGTGCTGCCACATGACGAGGGGATCGGCTTCGAGGTCCTTGACGTTGGTGATGGGTGCCGGCGGCTTGAGGCGGAAGAGGAGCCAGCCGATATGGGCATAAAAGAAGCCTTTGGAGATATCGTAGGGGTCTTCGTCTTCATCCACGTGCTTGTGGTGGATGCGGTGGTCGGCGCACCAATCATGGGCCGAATTCTCGAAGGAAGCGGCGCCGAACAGGAGGACGAAGAGCTTCACCGGCCACTTGGCCTTAAAGGAAATGTGGGAAAACAGGCGATGGTAGCCCAGGGTGATGCCGAAGCCGGTCGCGTAGTAATAGAACACGAACAGGGCCAAGATGAAACCCCAGCCCTCGACCTTATTAGGGGCACCATCGGCGAGGGTGAACTGGGTCCAGAGGAACCAAGGGACCACGGTCAGCGAAAGGAGGGCCGTCCCAATCAGGAAGGTGGAGGTCACCCATTCGATACGGTAGATAGGGAAGTTTTTGAACTTCATAGTAGGGGGAGAAAGTAGAGCAACCCCCCCCTTGAGGCGAGAGCAATCAACCGCCCTAAAACGCTTAAAAAGCGGTTCTTAATTCGCTTTTTCCGTAACCTTATTACCGCAAATGACGCGGAACCGATTCGCTTAGTCGCGACGACGGCGACCGATCGAATTCTTCACCGGGATAATCCGCACGGGCTCGCGCGTCTTGATCCAGAGATCGCTCTCCTTGAAAAGCTTTCCGGAAATGCTCTGCACGGCGTCGCCGAAGGACTCGACCGGCACGCGCTGTCCCTTGGGCGATTCGTTGAAGGCCTTGGCGACGTCAACAATCTTGGCGGAGACTTCCTTAGGATCATCATCCTCGAGCAGCTGGACGACCCAGCCGGTGAGATCCTTGGGGAGACCTTCCTCGGGTTCGCTGACCAGGACGAGCATCTGCTTCTTGGCCGGCTTCTCGCGCTCGACGGCGTCCTCGGCCACGACATCGCGCAGCTGGTTGAGGATCTCGGCGGCGAGGCGTACATCGACGCCGCTGGACTTCAGAATCTTCTGGACGGTTTCGAGGTCTACTTTGGCCATAGACCCCCAAGAGACTCCAACCACCCCAGCGAGGGAAGCCGGAGTTATTCCCAGCACGGTAAAGACAGCATTTTCAGGTCCCGGGTCTCGGCAGCCGGGAGCCAGGTTCGGGCTTACAGGTTCGGGTACAGGTTCAGGACCTGAACTTTGCCCCGCACCCGCACCTGTACCTGATAACCCGTACCTGAGACCTGAGGGCTGAGACCTTGGACCTGAAAGATGCAGCATGAGTTGATTTGTTGAATAGTTGGCCAGTTGGCCAGATTGAGACGGGAGGGGCATGGTAGCATGGAGTTCAGGCGCCGGGATCCTGAAGCCGATAGCCGACTCCCGAAAAGCCGACCCCCGAATGGCCGATGCCCCGGTGGCCGTCACCCGTCACCTGAGTGTGGCAGAGACAAGTTGACCGGTTGACCAGTTGGCCAGATGGCCAGATGGGGAATGAATCCCCGAGCCAATCATCCGGTTCCCCCATGGTGCCCCCTTTGAGTCCTGGCTCTCCCTATACTCGATACTCCATACTCAATACTCTCGCGTTTGCACCTTTGCACAGGCCGCAGGCCGATTTGCACCTTTGCACAGAGGACAGCACGTGGTGCGGTCCCACCCTCTTACCCTCCTGCCCTCTGGTCCTCCTGTCCTCCGGCCCTCCTCTGTATTGCGCCCGCCCCTCCTTTCCCTCTTAACCCCTTCGTGCCGGAACGCACCAAAGTCATGGGCAAGGAGTGGGCGGATGCCCGTCGGGCGGCCAACGTGGCCCGCCTGGCCGCGACGCTGGCCACCGCCTTGGCCGGCCGGACGGACATCACCTTCGAGCTGGGCTGCGGCCACGGTCACTGGCTGGCCGCTTACGCCGCGGCGCATCCGCAAGAATTCTGCGTAGGCATCGACCTGATCACGCACCGCGTCGAACGCTCCGTCCGTAAGCAGACGCTGGGTAAACTCGATAACGTCATCTTCCTGAAGGCCGAGGCGACGGAGTTCCTCGAAGCGCTTCCGCCCGCCGTCGTGCTCCGCAAGATCTTCATCCTCTATCCGGATCCGTGGCCAAAAAAGAAGCACCACAAGCACCGCTTCATCCAATCCGCGAGCCTGGATCTCCTTGCTCAGCGCGCCGCCGCCGGCGCACGCCTGCACTTCCGCACCGATGACGCGGATTACTTCGAATGGACGCGCACGCTCCTTGCCGAACACGCCGCCTGGAACCTCAAGACGGAAACCACGTGGCCGTTCGAGCAAACGACGTTCTTTGAAGAGCGCATGACGGCGAAGCGGGATCTCGAAGCGGAAAGGGTGCCGTAAAATCACCATTTTGTTCCGATTGCTAGGGTGTTCTTTCCCTTGCGTCTCCACCTTTCATAAGTTGTCATAAATACTGTGAAGTCCTTCCGTCACACACGCATCACGTTCACCATCGGGCCGGCCACGGAGTCGGAGGCCCAACTGGAAGCGATCATCCACGCCGGGGCCAACGTGGTCCGCCTCAATATGGCCCACGCCGACCACGCCTGGGTGCGCACGACCGTGGAACGCGTCCGGCTCGTCAGCCGCCGCATGAAGAAGGAGCTCGCGGTGATGATGGACATCAAAGGCCCGGAAATCCGCACCGGCGCCCGCAAGGAGTCCACCCAGCTCACCGTCGGCCAGCTCGTCGATGTCACGGGCGACGACACCTCCCCGGCCGAAGGCGAGGTCCTCGTCATCCCCACCAATTACCCAAAGATGATTAGCGCCGTGCCCGTGGGCGGCGTCGTCCTGGTCGACAACGGCCTCATCCAGCTCCGCGTCCTCGAGCAGAAGAAGGACCGCCTCCGCTGCAAGGTCGAGCAGCCCGGCCCCCTCGGCAGCCGCCGTCATATCAACCTTCCTGGCGTCAAGGTCGACCTCCCTGCCCTCACCGACAAGGACCGCGCCGACGTGGCCGTCGGCTGCGAAGTCGGCGTCGACTTCTACGCCCTCTCGTTTGTCCGCGAAGCCGCCGACGTCGACTCGCTCCGCGCCCTGCTCGCCCAGCATGCGTCGAAGGCCCACATCATCTCAAAAATCGAGGACCAGTCCGCCATCGAACACCTCGGTTCCATCCTTGAAGCCACCGACGCGCTCATGGTCGCCCGCGGCGACCTCGGCATCGAAATCCCTTACGAAACTCTGCCGCTCATCCAGCGCCGCGCGGTCGCCATGGCCATCGCCTGCCGCAAGCCGGTGATCGTCGCCACGCACATGCTTGAGTCGATGATCCAGAACCCCGTCCCGACGCGCGCCGAAGTCACCGACGTCTCCAACGCCGTCCTGGAGATGGCCGACTCGGTCATGCTCTCCGGCGAGACCACCACGGGCAAGCACCCTATCCGCTGCGTCGAAGTGATGACCCGTATCGCCAAGACGACCGAGAACGAACTGCCCCGCGTGCTCTCGCCTGAGCAGCCGAACGAGACCCCGAAGATCAAGCTCCTCCGGGCCGCCGCCGGCCTCGCCCAAGACCTCGGCAACACGGGCATCATCGCATTCACGCGCAATGGCGACGTACCCCGCACCCTTTCCTCCCTCCGTACCGTCGGCTGCCCGATCTACGCGTTCATGGAAGAAGAACACGTCCACCGGAAGATGAGCCTCCTCTGGGGCGTCGAGTCTTTCCAGATGAAGTTCGAGCCCAAGGCCGAGGATAATATCACGCTGGCGCTCATCCGCCTGCGCGACGAAGGCTACTGCGTGCCTGGCCAGATGCTCGTCATCGTGACCAATGTTATTCTTGGTCCGACCGTTATCGATTCCGTCCAGCTCCGTATCGTCCCGTCGATCGAAGCACCGAAGGTGTGACGCTGGCGCGTGGGGATCTGCTGGCATGGTGAACGGCTGCGAAGCAGTTGCATTGGGTAGGGTCGGGTCCGCGTCACGACATAGCTGTATCGGGTAGGGATGCAATGACATCGCATCCGCCTGTCTGGATAC
>CAIVYX010000302.1 GCA_903910245.1 uncultured Opitutia bacterium
GCCTTCTCCCACCCCCGCCCCGCACGTCGTCGGCGAAGGTTACGAGTTCGATGAAGTCCGCGCGTTCCTCGGCGGCGACCCGAAGCCCCCGAACTTCGTCATCCACAAGGGCACTGAAGTCATCGGCGTCTGCCTCGGCCTCGGCTGGAATCCGCGCGCCGACAGCGAACCGTGCGAAGTCTGGGTCGGCCGCAAGGGCGACCAGGCCAAGTGGGGCATCCGTCTCGCTGAGACCCGCGGGCCCCTGCCCGTCTATGTCCGTCGCACCGAAGGCGGTAAATGGTTCTACAATGGCCTCTTCGAAGTGACGAGCCACTCGACCGACCCGGCGATCATCCGTCCGCGCCTGATGCCCCCGAAGATCGTGGCCATCGCCCAGCTGGTCTTCCTCAAGCGCTGCGCTGCCTGAACACCATGCCCGACGAACGTCCCCCTCACCGCGATCCCCTGCACGGCGTCACCCTGCAGAAGCTCCTCGAGTCGATGGTCGCAAAATACGGCTGGCACGAACTGGCCCACCGCATCCCGATCCGCTGCTTCATGTTCGACCCGACGATCAAATCGTCGCTCACCTTCCTGCGCAAGACCCCCTGGGCCCGCGAGAAGCTCGAGAACTGGTACGTCGGCGACGTCCGCAAGTCTCAAGGGTTTGGGCTTTAGGATAGTTGATCGGTTGAACGGTTGGCCAGTTGGCCAGAAGGAAAATTGGACCGGCTTAATGGAGCGGTTTCATTCCCCTCTGGCCAACTGATCAACGGGTCAACTAGCCCTCTTTCACTTCAACACCTTCCACTTCGCCTGCCGGAGCACCGCTTTACCGAGGTCTTTCATGTTCTCGTACCAGACGGTGAGCAACGTGCCGTCGGCGAGTTCCACGGTCGAAGGATAGCCGAGGTCGCCCGCGGTGCCGTCGCCCGAGACGATCATGGGTTCACTCCAGGTACGCCCGTGATCCGCGCTGACGCGGGCCTGATTACCGAAAGGCTTACGACGGTGGCCGTAAGTCATGAGCAGTCGACCGTCGCGCAGTTTCTGGAGCTGGGAAGGGATTCCGAAGGTGATGGCGCGGGGAATCGTCCAAGTCTTACCGCCATCGGCGGATTCGGTCTGCAAGGTCCAGTTGGTGTCGACCTTACCTTCATGGCGGATCTGGGCGACGATCCGTCCATCGTCGGTCTCGACGGCATGCAGCTCGTGATATTTGCTGGCAACATCATCGCCAGGCCGACCCGGGATCTCGCTCAACCAAGTCCAAGTGACCCCATCGTCCTTGGATTCAGCGGCGCCGATACGGTGCTCTTTCGACCAGAGCTGCTTGCCGACATAAAGGATCCGTCCGTCTTTTAACTGAAGCGGACCATGCGGGCTGTTGACGATGGAGGGAATACGTGCGGAAAAATTCAGGCCCCCGTCGGTCGAGCGAAGCACCCATTCACCGAGCTCCGCCTTACGCTGCTCCGCTGTCAGGCGATCCTGCGCCGCCTTCCATCGGGCAATGCGCTCCGGCACCATCGACTTCATCGAGGACCCCTTGCCGTCCGGCAGATAGATCAGGGATTTGGCCAGATGCTCCTCATAAGCCAGCGAGGTGAACGTCGTGACGAGCAACGTACCCTTGGCCGTTTCCATCACACCGCTATCGCGATCATCAATCGGACTGTCGAGCAGCACGCGTGGATAATTCCAGGTGACCCCGTCATCGCGGGATGACATGACCCGCACCTGCCCCATCGGGCAGACATGGCCATCGCGGCCACCGGACCAACTGACCCAGAGCTCACCGTTCGAGCGACGAGCCACCGTGGGCCAGCCGGCATAAGGCTCCTCGGGCGGGGTGATCGTCTTCGTCTCGAGAACCAGCGCCGTCTCGGCGCAGAGCGAGGCGGCGACGAACAACGGCCAGAGACGACGGAGGAACGAACCAGGGGCGGGATCCATGAGACCGAACATGGCGTCCACGGCGGTAGCAGGCAAACCTTGTTGTCTTCAACAAAGCGGAGGTGGACAGACCTCTCCCTCGGAATAACTTCCCCCCATGGATTTCTCCCAGCTACTGCAACAGGGCACCGCCCACGCTTGGCTGTACATCCCAGTGGCGATCCTTCTCGGGGCGCTGCACGGGCTCGAGCCCGGTCACTCGAAGACCATGATGGCGGCCTTCATCATCGCCGTGCGTGGGACCGCCTGGCAGGCCGCCCTGCTCGGCTTTTGCGCCGCGCTCTCGCACACGCTCATCATCTGGATTCTCGCCGGCCTCGCGCTCAAGTACGGCTCGCACTGGAACGTCGAGCAGACCGAGCCCTACTTCCTCCTCGTCAGCGGCCTGATCGTCGTCGGCATGGCCGTGTGGACGATCATGCGCCTGCGCGAAGAACAAGGCCACCACCACCATCATCATGGCGAAGGTGACCATAGCCATGACCATCATCACGGCCATGAGGACGAGGATGCGCACGCCCGAGCGCACGCTGCCGATATCCAAAAACGTTTCGCGAACCGGCAGGTCACCACGGGACAGATCGTGATCTTCGGCCTGACCGGCGGCCTCATGCCCTGCCCCGCCGCGGTTTCGATTCTCATCGTCTGTCTGCAGCTCAAGGAATTCTCCCTCGGCTTCAGTATCGTTGCCGCGTTCAGTTTCGGACTCGCCCTCACCATGATCTCCGTCGGCGTGCTCGCGTCGTGGGGCTTCCAGAAGCTCGCCGAGAAGTCCGGCTGGTTCAGCCGCGTCGCGCATCGCGCCCCTTACGTCTCTTCTTATCTTCTCATCGCCCTCGGAATGGCCTTCGCGTTCCGCGGA
>CAIVYX010000303.1 GCA_903910245.1 uncultured Opitutia bacterium
CGATTTGTTCCACGTGGAACAAGCCGGCGAGCGCCTCCCCGGATGGACCCCTGGAAGCGACCAAGTCTCCTGCTGGATGACCGAAGCGACCAGTGCCACCGGCAAGATTGTCCAAGAGAACCTCCACCTCTCTCCCCTCTTTGGCGGCGAGATCACCGGGGTCGGGCCACGCTACTGCCCATCCATCGAGGACAAGTTCGTGAAGTTCTCGGATAAGGACACCCATAAGCTCTACCTCGAGCCCGAAGGCCGCAACACCGACGAATGGTACATCAACGGCCTTTCGACCTCCCTGCCCTTTACGGTCCAGCTGCAGATGCTGGCTTCGGTCCCCGGGCTAGAGAAAGCCGTTATGCTGCGCCCGGCCTATGCCGTGGAATACGATTTCGCGCCCCCCACCCAACTCTACCCCACCTTGGAGTCCAAAAAAGTCGAAGGCTTGTTCTTCGCCGGCCAGATCAATGGAACCTCTGGATACGAGGAAGCTGCGGCCCAGGGCCTGGTCGCCGGGGTCAACGCTGCCTGTAAAGTCAAAGGTCAAACCCCCCTGATCATCGGTCGCGACGAGGCTTATATCGGGGTGCTCATCGATGATTTAGTGACCAAAGGCACCCAAGAGCCTTACCGGATGTTTACCAGCCGGGCTGAATTCCGCCTTTTATTCAACCACGGCAGCGCCGAACTCCGCCTTAAGGACAAAATCACCGAGTTCGGCTTAGTCCCACCGGAACGCCTAAGCCGAATCCAGGCCAAGGCGGATAAGGTCACGCATTGGATCGAATATCTAGAAAAGCTGGCCATCCCGGGCGGCATCGCCGGCGACGTCATCCGGCGCAACTGGGATTCAACCCCCAAGGATTTACCCCCGACATTCCTGGCCGAAGCCGCTGAAGTTCAGGCGGAAGTCATGTACCGGGTCAAATACCGGGGTTATTTGGAGCGCGAAACGCGTAACGCCCGCAAGCTGCACGACCTAGACGCCTTTAAGGTGCCTGCCGGCTTTGATTTCTTAAAATCCTACGGCTTACGCATCGAAGCCCGCCAAAAACTCCAAGCCATTCAGCCCAAGACCCTAGGTCAGGCTAGCCGGATCAGCGGGGTTAACCCAGCAGACATCTCTTTGCTGATGGTTCTTTTTAGGGCCAAGTAGCCCTTAAGGGGAGGGGAGAGAAGGGCGGTGTTCCACGTGGAACACCCTCCATGTGAAGATTGTGCCCGCACGGTGTGACGGTTGTGTTTCTTAAATTCATAACATGTTTATAATTATAGACTTATAACTGCATATAAGCAGCGTAACACAACCGTCACGATTGTCACCTAACTCTGGCGCTTCGTTTGGTGGGGCGTTTATGTAATGGCGCACCTATGGACGCCGAACATCTCAAGCGCATCCTGATCGTCGACGATGAGTCTGACGTGACGGAACTATTGGACTACAAGTTCAAGCAGGCTGGATATGCCATTCGCACGCTCAACGACCCGCTGCGCGCCATCGGCCTAGCCCGCGACTTCCGGCCCGACCTGATCATCCTCGACGTGATGATGCCCGAGCTCACGGGCGTGCAGCTGCTGCGCATGGTTCGCGCCGATGCACTCCTTCAGGATACGCCGGTCATCTTCCTCACCGCCAAGAGCGAAACGGTCGACAAAGTGAAGGGCCTCGAGTCCGGCGCCGACGATTATGTGACCAAGCCTTTTGATACGCGTGAGTTGATGCTGCGTGCGCAGGCTCTCTTGCGCCGCGCTAAGTCCGCTGCCGCTAAACCTTCAACCCGCCTCGCCGCCGGCGCACTGATGCTCGACATCGAACGCCACGAAGTGACCGCCGCGGGCAAAATCGTCGAACTGACCGCCACCGAATTCAAGTTGCTGCGTCTGCTCCTTGAGCGGAAGGGCAGGGTACAGTCGCGCGAAGAACTCCTCGCCGACGTCTGGAACTATTCGCCAGACCTCGAGACCCGCACGGTCGACACCCACGTCCGCCGCCTACGCGAGAAACTCGGCCCATCCGGCGACGTGATCGATACCGTGCGCGGCGTCGGTTACCGCGTGAACGGCTAAACCGCTTTGCGCTCGCGCGTCTGGCGGAGCCGGACAGCATCCACCGCAGATGTCCTGGCTTCCCTGGTTGCTCCTGCTGGCGCTCGTCGTCGCTGCCATCTGGTACTTCGCCGAAATCGCCGGCCATATGCGGTGGGCCCGCCGCGCGTTGCTTGCCGAGGGCGGTGCACCCCGCCCGCAAGGCTGGCTAGTGCGTAAGCTACGCCTGGAAGAACTTTTCATCGCCATCGAACGGCGCGCCGCCAGCGAAGGCGAGATCCGCGCCGCGGCCGCGCGGCGTATTGAAGCGCTGCTCGCGCCGCTGACCGACGCGGTCCTTGTCGTCGACGCGCAAGATCGCCTACGCCTCGCCAACCCGGCGGCGGCCGCGCTGTTCGGCCTGTCCGATGAAGATGCTGGCGGCTCGATTGTCCCACTCGTCCGGAGCGCGGACTTCATCGAGCTCATCCGCCGTGCCCGCGCCGAGGGGGGCGCGCGCGCCATGATTCTCCTAAATAGGGCGCCGCTGTCAGATGTCTGGATTCAGGCCGCCGGGGCTCGCACCGATCCGGAAGCGTTCGGCGACGGCGCCGCGATCTTCGTGCTGGCGGATGTGTCTGCGCTGAAGCGCCTCCAAGCAATGGAACGCGACTTCGTGACGAACGTCTCCCATGACCTGCGGACGCCGGTGACAATTCTCCGCGGCTACGCCGAGACCTTGGCCGAAGACCAGGCGACGATGTCGACGGAAGACCGCGCCCGTTTCACGCAGAAGATCGTAAGCTCGGTCGGTCGACTGCAGGGCCTCGTCGAAGGGCTGCTCGCCCTCGCGAGCTTGGAGTCTGCCCAGGATGTCCGCCGCGAGCCAGGCGCTCTCCATGTCGCCGCCCGCGAAGTCGCCGAGGAATTCGCCGCCCGCTGCAAGGCGGCCGGCGTGAAACTAAAATTGAAGCTGGAAGCCGCCGATGGCGGTGCCGTCGATCCGGTCCAAGCCCGCCGCCTGGTCCAGAACCTAATCGATAACGCCTTAGCCCACGCCGCCGGCATGAGTCACCTGACCGTCTCGACCCGCGACACCCTCAATGGCGTAGAGTTGACCGTGGAAGACGACGGGGCGGGGGTCCCTCCGGCAGACCTGCCGAGGCTCTTTGATCGCTTTTATCGGACCGACAAATCCCGCCGAGCAGGGGGTAGTGGCCTGGGCCTGAGCATCGTCCGCCAGGTAGCCGAACTCCATGGGGGCTCCGCCTTGGCGGAACCCGCTAGACCGAAAGGCCTACGAATCACGGTGACCCTGCCGGCGTCGGCCTAGATCCAGACATGAAAAACCCGCCGGGTTTCGGCGGGTTTTGGCTCCATTTTAAAGTGGAGCGCGCGACTGGACTTGAACCAGCAACAGCCACCTTGGCAAGGTGGTACTCTACCATTGAGCTACGCGCGCGTTGGATGGGAAGCAGACCA
>CAIVYX010000304.1 GCA_903910245.1 uncultured Opitutia bacterium
GACTACCCTCTGCATGCCGTCGCGATATCTTGGCGGGAATCGAATCCGGAACACCCCCGAAATGAGACGTCGGTCATTTGCGGGATCCGACTGAGAAGGAACAGCGTTTATTATCCTCATCCGCCCCGGAATGTCAAGGTACCGGGGTATTCCGCCCCCGGAGGCCATTTTTCTCTTCCCAAGTCGGTGGCGAGTCGGTGGGCTGTCGTCGTCCATGAATGTCTTCTCCGCCGACGTCGCGCTGGCCATCACCCGCCTCGGGCTGCTGATCCTGCTCGGCTGGTTCATGGCGCGGCAGGGATGGGTCGGCGCTGATGCGCGGCAGCCGCTGATGCGCATGATCATCTGGGTCTTTTTCCCAGCGATGATTTTCTCGCGCGTGAGTGGTAATCCGCTGATCGCCTCGGGCTCGCAGGCGCTGCTGTATCTTGGCGCCGGCTTCCTGATGATTGTGACCGGCTATGCCGTCGCGACCGCCATCGGCGGGCTTTTCAAGGTTCCCGCCGGCACGGCGCGGCGGACCTTCGCTTTCTCGGCGGGCGTCAATAACTTCGGCTATCTTGGCATTCCTGTGACCGCAGCGTTGTTCAACGATGACGTCGTCGGCGTGTTGCTGGTGCATAATGTCGGCGTCGAGGCGGCGGTTTGGACGGTCGGGGTAGCGATGCTTTCCGGCGATTCCCTGCGCCGCGGGCTCAAGAATCTCCTGCAGCCCATGACGGTTGCGCTGTTCGTGGCCCTAGCGATTAATTTTGCGGGGTTCGGCAAGAGCGCGACGATTGTCTTCGCCAGCGACCTCTGCCACACCGTCGGCGAATGCGCCATCCCGATCGGCACGTTGCTCACCGGGATCTACCTCCATGAGATTATCAAGGACTTCCGCCTGGTCGCGGATGCGCCGGTCTCTTTCGGCGTGATGGCCGTCCGCTGGCTGGTCATGCCGTTACTGGTACTGGCGGCGGTCGGCTTCTTCGTCGCCGACGAATCCCTACGTAAGGTGATGCTCGTGCAGGCGGCGATGCCCTGCGGCATCTTCACCTTCCTGATCGTCGAGATGTTCAAGGGAGAGGTCCTGATCTCCTTACGCTGTTCGGTCATCACAATGCTCTGTTGCCCGTTGGTCACGCCCTTGTGGCTTTACTTGGGCGCCCGCTGGCTCCAGTTGTCCTGACCGTCCTTTACTTGTGGGCGGGGCGGGCTAGTCTGCAGGGGCTTTCCTGTGCGTCCGATTCTCCTCATCCTGATGCTTTGCTTGGCCGGTTGCGCGACGTATGTCGATCGCGGCCCGCGAGTCCGGGTGGCCGTTGAGGAAGGGGATTACGAGACCGCCGCAACCATCGCCCAGAACTTTGCGGCGAACGAACCTAAGGACGCGCTTGTCTGGAACCTCGACGCGGCTTCCGCACTGCGGGCGCAGGGCAAGCTTAAGGAAAGCGCTAAGATCCTCGAGCAGGTCGAAGCATCCTTCCGAGCGGAAGAAGAGAGACCGGATTTCTCGGTTACCGATGCGACGCTCGCAGCTTTCTCCAACGGCTATGCCGAGGCGTATCGTCCTCGTCCGGCTGATCGTATCTACGCGTCGACTTATCAGGCCTTGAATCGGATGGAACTGGGCGACCTCAACGGCGCCCGCGTCGCGATGGCACGCCTGCGCTTCGTGCAGCAGGCCTTCGGCTCGGGCCAGCTCTACGTGAAGCCCAAAGGCGCCGCAGAGAAGTATGACGTCGCCAAGGCCTCGCGCGACGAGCGCACGAAGGAAGGCCTCGGGATGATCGAAGAGAACCTCGCGAGCCTCAGGTCCGATGGCGCTTACGACGACGCGTTCAGCCACTGGCTTCAGGGGATGTTCTTCCTGCGCCTCGGCCAGGATCCCTCCGATCGCGAGAAGGGCCGTAAGGAACTCCTGGCGGCCACCCAGCTCAACGGAAGCAACGAAGCCTTTCGTCGTGACCTGAAGGATGCCGAAGCCCCGGCGAGCGAAGGGCAGGGCATGATCGTCTATGTCGTTTCCGAAACGGGCATGTGTCCGGAGTGGTATCAGCAACGGATCGACATCCCGCTATTTATCGTCTCCTCACGCGTGCCCTATGTCAGCGTCGCCTTGCCAGCTATCCGACCCTCGGGTCTGA
>CAIVYX010000305.1 GCA_903910245.1 uncultured Opitutia bacterium
CCAGATGCCCTTGTCGTGGTTGGCGGTCTTGAGGTCGCGGTTGGCGAGCTCGGCGCCGAGCACCGTGGCGTTGTCGATGCCCTCGTATTTGATGCGGGAGCGCTGGCCGAAAATATTGAACTGGTCGACCGTGCGGTAGCGGTGGTGCCACTGGGTGCTCTTCTCGTTGACCTCGGCGCGGACCTTTTCGTTCACGGTGCCGGCGGCCTTGCCGAAGACGGCCTGGAACTGGACGGGGCCGAAGGCGGCGTCACCGGCGGCGTTGACGTGGATACCGTTGAGGGTGAGTGGGGACTTGGCCGCGGCGAAGAGTTTCTGAGAAGCGGCGAAGAGGTCGACGAACTGGACGCCGTTGGCCTTGGCGACAGTGGCCATGGCGGACGTGTAGAGCGCGAGGTTCTTGTTGTTCTCGGCGGCGAGCTTGGCATCGAAGTGGGGGGACTTCAGGTCTTCGTGCGCGATCGGGGAGAAGAGGACGACGCGGACCTTGCCCTTGCCGTAATCGGCCGCGAGCGTCTGCTTGAGCCAGCCGTCGAGGTTGGTTTTAAAGGTGTCGAGACCGGCCGGGCCGGCGAAGGACTCGTTGAAGCCCCAATACGCGAAGATCACGTTGGCGTGGAAGTGGGCGCCGGCGTGGTAGGTGACCTCGGTCTTGCCGACCGTGGTGGTCAGGGCGCCGGGCTTCATGTTGAGGAAGGTGTCGAGGCCGGCGACTTCGTCGGAGCGGTGGGGCTTCACGCCGACTTCATCACCGGAGAAGCCGAGGTTGCGAACCACGATATTGTGCTGAGGGAAGGCCTGATGAATCAGCGTCTCGAAATTCCCGTGGTGCTGCTGCCGGTCGGCGAAGCCGCTGCCGACGAAGGCGATATTGTCACCCTTTTCGAGGGTGAGGTTCTGGGCCGAGACGGAGGCGAATCCGAGCAGGGTCAGTAGGAGGGTGAACAGCTTACGCATAGGGTTGTGGTTTTGGTAAAAAGAGGAAGGCCATGCGGGGTGGCATGGTCAGATCGGGGAACGGAAAACCTGTCGCTCTTTCAACAGCCTGCCAAGGGGATTGTTCCTCGGCCGGCCGGCATTTGACCTCCAAAGCCGCTCATTTGCGGCCGCCAGGGGTAGGGGTAGGGGTGGGTCGATGGCATCGGGTAGGGGCAGCACCGCGTGCTGCCCTAGTTGTATTTACCTTGGCTGTGTTCCCAACCGCCAACCGCTAACCGCTTCCACCTCGCGGCTCCGCCGCACTGGGTAGGGTCGGGACCGCGTCACGACATAGCGGGGACTTGGGCTGTTCTTAGTTCCTGGTCCGTCGTTTTTGGTTATTTTAGGCCGCTGACTTGAAGGTAGGAACGGCTCTCCGAGCCGTCGTTCGCGGATAGAGATACGCACCTCATTCGGCTCGACGGCGGCCTTGGCAATGCCCGCCTTACCCGAGGCGTTTACTTCGCAATCGCGGCGCTGACCGATTTCACGACGGCCTGGCTGAGGACATCAAAGCCCTCGTCGGTGTAGAATTCGGCACCGATGCGCTTCCATTCCGGCGAAAGCGGACGCTGTAATTTGGTGAGGGCGGGCCCAATGTCGGCATTGAGGTCATTGATGAAGATGCCGTTTTCTTTCATGACCTTGATGGCGATTTTGTTGTAGGCATCGACTTGAGCTTCTTCGGGAGCGGTAGTCATGGTCGAGAAGATGAGCTTCGCTTGGGTCGTCTTAAGGAAGGCTACGCACGCGCGGACGCCTTTCTCGTATTCGCTTGGCTCGATGTGCGGCTGCTGCTGCGGGTTAACTATACTTGGAAGGGCAATGATGTGCAGGCCGCAGGTGAAATGGATCACGTCGAACTTGCCGAAGCGAAACGACGCCTCGTACGTCGGCCATTCGGTCTGGGTCTGGCGACCGGTGGTCATCGCTACGTGTACATTGGCCTTCCCCGCGAGTTTCTGGCGAACGAGGTAGCTGGAGTCTATCGTGACGAAATCGCAGAGCAGCAGCACGCGCGGCAGGCCGGCGATGTCTTTGGCTGGCCCGCGGCTCCAATCTGCGCCCTGCTCCCGGTCGAAATTTTGTGTCCCGGACTTGGGCGCGGCCGAAAGCGAAAGGCAAACCAAGGATAGGAACAGGGTGAGCGATTTCATGGGGGTAAGTCTATATTGACGTCCAGTATAGGGTTAGCGACCCCCATCGTGGTGAGGTATTGCCTCCATGCAGCCATTGCCTCAATAGCGCTAGAAGGCCTCTATCGATGTCTTGAGGGTAGGGACGTGATCACCATTGCGTCCTCCTATTGGACTAAAGCCACTTAGGACA
>CAIVYX010000306.1 GCA_903910245.1 uncultured Opitutia bacterium
CGCGCGGGCCGACATCACCCAGCCCGCCGCCACCGCCAGCACGGTGCGCAATCCGATGTGGACGGGCATCTGGCGCACCGACCTGCCCGACCTGCCGCCCGTCTGGCTCATTTCCGGACGCGGCGATCAACCGGCCGGCACGCAGTCGCTTTCGCTATACCAGACCGGATCCACGCCCGACTACCATACAGGTTACTGGGCTCCTTGGCAGACCGACTACAATCCCGATGTCACGTCGATGGTAAACCTCGTCGGCACCGGCAGCGCCGCGGCGGCGGAAGGCAGCCGCCCCAGCGGACTCGTCTCACTCCCCAAGGTTGCGCTCCCGGACGACCGCATCAAAGGCAACTACGCCTATTGGGTCGGCGACGAAGGCGTCAAGGCCCGCATCAACTTGCGCGACGTGCGTACGGTGAGCGACACCAACAATGCGGACCAGATGATCTCACTGCGCAGCCCACTGACGCCCGGCTACTCCTTGGTCGACGGGCTCAGCGCGCTGACGAACCCCACGCAGCTCACCAGCCTAGATTCTGTCCGCCAGCTGCCACTTCTCAGCGGCTACGCGAAGACCACCGGTGGCAGTTCCACGCCCAATGCCCGCCTGCTCTTCCATGACTTAAGCGCGACTTCCGCCGGAGTGCTCGCCGACTCGCTCAACGGAGGTCTCAAGCGCGATCTCTCCGTCGCCTTCGAACTCAGCGATGCCCAGTTCGCCGGCACCGAATTCGGCCAAGGCGTCGCCGGCGCCGCCGCCACGACGACCGAGAAAGGCGTCGAGGCCGCCGCGATGCCGGTGCTCATGCAAGGATCCAAGACGACCACCGCCGCACCGGTCTTCAGTCGCACCGTCAGCGACGGACAGGTCCGTGGCCCCGCCTGGTGGGCCCTGCGCGACTACCACCGCCTCTACAAACAGCTCGGCTGGACCAGTAGCGCCACTTCAAACACCCGCTCCACCGGCACCCCTACCCTGCGGGCCCGTACGCTCTGGCCCAACGTCGCCGCCGCCCATCCGAGCGGCACGCCCGCCAGCAGCGGCCTGCCTAACAACAGCCTGCGCAACCGGCTCTACGGCTATTCGGACGTCTACGACGGCGACCTGCCACCCTCGAGCAGCAATAATCCTAACGCGAACGATTTTCGTAACGGCAGCACAAGCAACATCGTCACGCGCCCGCTGAACGTCGCCGCCACGCCTTACCTGCAACGCGTCACGCTCGCCTTCACGGTAAACAAGATGCAGTACTGGGACTGGACGCTGATCCGCCGCGGCAAGCTCGCCTATTGGAGCTGGGACGAGTGGGTTGACATCCGCCTCAACATCACCCCCATCGTCGTCATCCATAATCCGTTCAACGTCCGCATGACCTGGACGCCAGGAACAGCGAGCGGCGGCGCCAACAAGACTCCGTACGCCGCGGCCATCGGCTTCGCCGACATGGCCGACTGGAAGTTCCGCTTCAAACAATTCAAGACTGGTACGCTGGCCAGTCCCTACGTCTACGAGACCAAGATCACCGATTTCTTCACGCGCCAGGCGGCGGACAGCGACAACGACGACACGTTCCGCTTCTACCTGACCAAGGACGCCAGCGCCAGCATCACCCTCGAACCAGGGGAGATGCGAGTCTTCTCCTGCGAGCCCAAGATGGGTGAATGGGCGAAATCCATCGTCCTCGACAATACCTACAACATCCAAGGCGGCTTCCGCGACAACGTCTGGGACTGGAACTTCGGCGATGCCGCCATGCTGACCTTCAACATCGAAAACCCAATCGCGCTTGAAATCATCCCCGGCGGCAACCTTCGCGTCCGCCACGCCTTGAGCTGCTGGCCCGGCGACCAACTCGAGCTGAACACCAACGCGAGTAGCAACCCCTCGGCGGACAAGAGCGACTTCCTCGCCAAGACGAGCGAGACCAGCGAGATCGCCTTCAACGACATCGGCCAGATGAAGTACCCGAGCCCCGGCGAGAAGTTCTTCCTCAGCTGGCGTCACGTGCAGAACAAGTATCCCCGTCCGGACATCCCGGAATGGGACGGTCGCAACCCCTACCCGACACCGACCTCCCCGCCCCTCCCCGCGGATATCGTCACGCTCATCGACGTGTCGGCCAAGACCTCCGATCACGCTGCCGCACCCTACGCCACCTACACGCATTCCAATCCCCTCGCGGCGGTCCAGAAGCCCAGCGCCGGCGGTCGCGTCGGCTCGACCGGCGCCCGCGGCGCATCGCCCAGCTATCAGCTCAGCGTCCGCACGGGGGCCTGGGAAAATGTCCTAGAGAACACCGGTGCGGGTAAGCTCGCCTTCGGCGGCAATTCCGCCACCGCCGCGACCGGAGATTCGCGCGTCATCCTCGCCGAAATTCCGCTGGTACAGCCCGTCTCGTTGGCCCAATACGCCCACGCCAACTTCGGTATCCGTGACCAGCAACCGCTCCTCAGTATCGGCAACAGCTTCGCCTCACCTCTGGTCGACGCCAAAAAAGCGCTACAGGATAACGGCTCGAACTGGACCGAATACGACCAGAGCTACCTGCTCAACGCGACCCTCTGGGACGGCTACTTCCTTTCGAGCCTCGCGCCTTGGATGAAGTCCGGCACGGCCGGCGCGATCACCCCGGCGACGCCGACCCCGACCGACCCTGTGACCGTCGCCGGGAAGACCTCCACCCCGCCGACGGACTCCAACGAGAAGAAATCGATGACGCAAGTCATCAGCGATTTCGTCAACAACGGCATGCCGCTGGACAACCCGCGCTTCTCGCTAGAAAGCGGCCGCGACGCCGTGGCCACCGCGGCCGCTCTCGCTGACTACCGACGCTCCGCCGCCGTGCTGCTCAATAAGGGCGCTTTCAATGTCAACTCGACGTCCATCGCCGCCTGGACCGCGTTCCTCGGCAGCGCCAAGAACCTCGCGGTGGCGGACAAGACGAGTTCCAGCCCGTCTTCGACTAACAACGCCCGTTTCCCTCGCGTGCTCACCAAGGACACCGCCGCCATCGCCGCGGGCAATACCGACGACCCCAGCAACTGGGCCGGCTTCGCGAACCTGAGCGACGCGCAG
>CAIVYX010000307.1 GCA_903910245.1 uncultured Opitutia bacterium
CGTCTTGGTGTCATAGCCGCGGTTTACGCCCGGGGTCGGATGGGAAGGGTAGACCGACTTTTCCTTGATCACCTTGTTGTTGATGCCGAGTGCGTCGCGCAGGAGCGGATTGCGGGCATAGGCCGCGGCGGGGAGGAGGTCGGTACGGAGCAGGTCCGAATTGTAGTTATAGAACAGGCGGCCGGCGTCGTCCTGGCTAAGGCCCCATTGGCCACGGCCGAGTCCTGGTCCTTTCTGCCAAGCTCCGTTGGTGAGCTTGAAGCTCGTGCTGTAACCCGCCGCGTAGACGCGGTTGTCCATCGCCCAGGTCGGCGTGTTGGCCATGTGTTCAGGTTGGCCGCCGAAGGTCCCGAAGTCGGTGGCGACCAGAGTCTTCTCGTCGGCGATGCCGTTGCCTTTCGTGTCGCGGCAGAAGAAAAGGTTCGGCGGTTCGGCGACGAAGGCGCCGCCTTTAACGGCCATCACGCCGCGAGGCATCACGAGGTTGTCGAGAAAGGCGGAGGCCTTGTCCATGCGGCCGTCGCCGTTCGTATCGGTGAGGAGCGCGATGCGTCCGAGCGGTTCTTTCTCCGTGGTGCCTTCCATGTCGCGCATGTAGCCGCGCATCTCGACGACGAACATTCGGCCTTGTTCGTCAAAGCTGATGGCGACCGGGGCTTCGATCATCGGTTCGCTGGCAACGAGCTCGATGCGGAAGCCGGGCGGAAGGCGGAAGCTCTTCAGGGCTTCTTCGGGAGAGAGGGGGGCGGGTGCCGGCAGGTTGAACTTCAACTGAACGTCGGTGGGACCGGCGTTGCCCTTGTTGAGGGCGAAAGCGGACGTCGCTCCAACGAGCAAAGCTAGGACGGCAAGCGGGGTCTTCATGCTGGTTTTTAAGACAGTCCAAACTCCCGGGGGTTGCAAGGCGAACCCCCCGTTTTCCCCCTAGATAAAGCCGGGGCCGATGGCTTACTTCTTGCCCTTAGGTGCGGCGGCTACCGAGATCGGCCAGTCGTCGGTCCGGAAGGGGGAGGCGGGCAGGCCGGCGCCGTTGGCGAGGCTGTATTCCGGCCAATCCTTCCAGGCATAGCGGACCGCGGCAGGCTGGGCGACCTCGGCGCTGCTGACGACGACCGTCTCGCCAACGATCTTCGCCTCGGCGGTCTTCCATTGCTTGTCTTCGCCGGCGATCTGGAAGCCCGTGAGGGCGCCGCCCTGCATGGACTTCAGTCCGCCGTTCGTGTGCTTGAAGGAGACCGTGATCGCGTTGCCGCTGATCGAGGAGCCGGCCGGAAGCGGGCCGCTGATGGCGAGGACATTCTTGCCGTAGACCGTACCAAGGGCCCAGAAGGAGAGGCGCTTGCCGACGTCCTGCTTATTCTTCGGGTGGATGTCCTTGGCGTCGCCGAGGTCGATCGTGATGGCCATGCCGGTCTTCGGGAGTTTCAGCGTCTTCATCATCGACTCGCGGACGCGGGGCCAGCCTTCGCCGGGCGAGGTGTAGTTCGGAAGCTGCACCCAAGCGAAAGGAACTTCGTCCTTCCACAGGGTGCGCCAGCTCGTGACGAGTTGGGAGAGCTGCTTATGATAGAGGCCTGGGTTGCCGGCGTTGCCTTCGCCCTGATACCAGAGCATGCCGCGCAGGGTGTAGGGGACGAGGTTGACCACCTTGCCGTTGAAGAGGCCAGCTGGTCCGCCCTTGAGTTTGCGCATCGCCAGCGGATCGCGGGGCGCAGGGGTTACGAAGGGGGTGCCGTTGGCCTTGGCTTTGGCGACGGCGGCTTTCCAGGTAGCCATCTGCTTCTGGAAGAGCTCGGGCGCCTTCTTTTCATCGAAGGCGAGGTAGTCCTTCATCTTAGCGTCGAAGTTGGCTTTCGTCTCCGGATCGGAGGACTGCGTCTCGGCGGAGACCCAGGATTCGATGGGCGTGCCGCCGACGGAGGTGTTGATCAGGCCGACGGGGACGCCGACTTCCTGATGGATCTCGCGACCAAAGAAATAGAGGATGGCGGAGAAGCGACCGACGTTGTCGGGCGTGCAAGCGCTCCATGCACCTTTGCCTTCGGCGGCAGGGGTGGCGGAGTGGGTCGAGGATTCCTGGTAATGACGGATCAGTGGGTAGTTCGCAGCGGCCTTCTCGGCGTCGAAGTGATTCGAGGACTGGACGGTCATCGCCATGTTCGACTGGCCAGAGCCGAGCCAGACTTCGCCCACGAGTACGTCTTTTACTTCGAGCTTATGTCCTTCCTTACCGGTCACGACGAGTGTCCGCGGTTCGGCGGAGGCCTTGAGGGCATCGAGCTTGAGCATCCACTTGCCGTCGGCATCCGCGGTGGCGGACTTGGACTGGCCAGCGAAGGCGACGGTGACGGATTCACCTGCATCGGCCCAGCCCCAGACGGCCACAGGCTTTTCGCGTTGCAGGACCATGTGGTCGGCGATCGGGGCGGCCAGGCGGAAGCCGGCGGCGAAGAGGGAGGAGAGCCAGCTAGTACAGCCAGCAGGATGGTGAGGAAGCGAGGGGTACGCATACCTTTCAAACAGCGAAAATCACTGAAGGTTGCGAGCAATTAGCAGACCGGGGTTCGCGGTTGCGACCGTTGGCTGCCCGGCTAGCTTAGGCCTCTGGTGCGCCCCTTCGCCTTGATTTGCTTTTTTATGGTCTCTGGCCTTTGGGCCGCCGAGGCCCCGCAGCCATTGCTGGCTCCTGGAGAGGGTCTCGCCGCATGGAAGGAAAAGAGGGTAGGGTTGATCGCTCGCTGGGAGCAGGCGCTCGGTGCACCGACGAAGTCCAGTCACTTGGAGGTCAATCAAGTCGAGGTCTTAGAGGTCTTCATGACGCCCGAGTTCAAGGGCACGGTATTGCGCCAGCGTACTGGGCCGGATTCTTGGCAGCGCATCCTGCTCATGGAGCCACTTAAGTTGAAGGGACGTACCGCGGGTGTCGTCGTGCCGTTCTATGATCCCGACCGGATGTGCGGCTACGATCTCAAGACGAAGGCGAAGCTTGGTCCGGAACGGAACACGGCTTTCTTCGGGCTCCATCTCGTGCAGCAGGGTTACGTCGTCGCTGCGGTCGAGGCGTATCCGTTCAACGTACTCACTCCGGCCGAGCAGGCGGCGAGCAAGGGCGGGATGAGCGTCTGGCGTGACGCCGCCGCCAAGCTCGCCCGGCAGGAGTCCGGATGGACTGGTATGGGTAAGCTGGCTCACGATACGCGTCTCGCGGCCGATGCTTTGCGCGGACATGAAGGGGTCGACCCAACTCGCATCGCGGTGATGGGCCATTCGCTCGGCGGTAAGATGGCCTTCTACGCGGGTTGCCTGGATCCGCGCTTCAAGGCGGTCGTCGCGAGTGACTTTGGTATCGCGTGGGATTCGACCAACTGGGGTGATGCGTGGTACTTCGGATCCAAGCTCAAGGCGATGAGGGCCGACGGCCTTTCGCATGAGCAGTTGCTCGCGTGTGCCGCCCCGACGTCCTTCTTCCTCATTGCCGGGCAATACGACAGCCAGGCTTCCAGCGGACCGATCTTAGATGCGGCGCGCAAGGTGCACCTGCTCTACGGCAAGGACGACTCTATCGAGATGTTTGACCATCACACCGGCCATCAGCCCACCTGGCCGTCCTTGAAGGCCGCCTATGTCTGGCTGGCTCGGCGGATGGACATGCCCGCGCCTGATTTCGCGTATCTCGACCAGTTGGCCCGCGAACAAGCGAAGTCCGCCAAGTAGGCGCTCACTTCTTTTTCTTCTTCGCGCCGGCTTTGCCGGCTTCCGCGCCGAGCGCTGGGCCGTTGTCAGCCGGCAGGGAGCGATGCCAGGCGAGCACCGCGGCCGTGAGGCGTTCGGTGACGGCGGATTCCTTAGCAGCAAGGTTCGTCATCTCTCCGACATCTTTGGAGAGGTCATAGAGGAGCGGCTTAGAGCCGTCATATTCGCACAACAGTTTCCAATCGCCTTCGCGGACGGCGAGGTCGGGCTGTGGAACCGCCAGGGCGGGGAGCCAGACCTTTCGTTCCGGGGGTCGACGCCAACAGATCGCGCCTGGATGCGATGCTGGGGCGCGTCCGAGTAGCGTTGACGATAGATTCGCCCCATCGAGCCCCACGGGCGACTTCGTACCGGCGAGATGGGCCAGCGAGGGCGCGAGGTCCATCGCGGCAAAGACCGAGGAAGCATCGAGTGTGCCGACCTTGGCTTTGTCCATGAGTCCGGGCGCCCAGACGACGAGCGAGGAGCGGAGGCCGCCTTCGAAGAGTTGGGATTTTTTACCGCGGAACGGGCCAGCGCTGCCGGCGCCGGGTTCGGGTCCGTTATCGGAGCAGATCACGAAGACCGTGTTATCGCGTAAGGCGGCATCGCCGCGGATACGGTCGAAGAGGCGTCCGAGCTGTCGGTCCATCTCCTCTAGCACGGCGAGGTAGATCCGGTGTTTCTCTGGCGACCATTTCTCGAGCGGAGGGAAGTAGGGGCTGTGGACGTCGTCGGGCCAGAGATCGACGTAGAACGGCTGCTGCTTGGACGCTGCTTGGTCGATGAACTTCAGGGCCGCGTCGGCGAAGCCGGCGGTGATGTCGGTGCGGTTCATCCAGGTGACCGGGCCCCCAAGGCGTTCGGCGTCGGCCCAGATCTTCTTCGGCTCCTTGTCACCGGGCTTGAGCGTGAGCGGGAGGAGCTTAGGTCCCATCCCTTCAAAATTGGTCAGAGACGCATCGTAACCGTAGGCCGTGATCGCGGGGGCATCGTCGACGTCGCGTTGGCCGCCGAGGTGCCATTTGCCAAAATGTCCGGTCGCGTAGCCGACGTCCTTCAGCGTGCGGGCGAGCGTCGGGGCCTTTAGGTCGAGCCACTGCGCGTTGCCGCGACGGGTGTTCTCGGCGCGGTTATCGAGGAAGGAGTTGATGCGCCAGCGCTGCGGGTATTGGCCTGTCACGAACGCGCAGCGGGAAGGCGAGCAGATCGGCGAGTTGACGTAGAACTGGGAGAAGCGGAGACCTTCGGCCGCCAGCCGGTCGATGTTAGGCGTCTTTGCTTCCTTGTTACCGAAGCACGAGAAGTCGCCCCAGCCCATGTCGTCAATGAGCAAGAAGACGAAGTTAGGCTGGCGGTCTGCTTGGGCGCAAAGGCTGAAGCAAAGCCAAGAAATGAGCAGGGCGTAACGCATGGGGTAGGTGAGGCTTACCCCGTGCGCTCAGGGTTGTCAAAAGGCTTAACGCCAGAGCGGTTCGGCCTGCGTCTTGCTCCAC
>CAIVYX010000308.1 GCA_903910245.1 uncultured Opitutia bacterium
CCGAAGACAGCGCCTCGGCCCTCTTTCGACGGATGTTTCTGCAGGGGAACCCCGCCGAAGTCGCTCGCCAGCTCCACCGACTCGAAGAACGCGGCAGCATCCTCGACACGCTGCTCGACGACACCAAGCGCTACGCCCGCGATCTGGACGGCGAAGATCGCACCCGCCTGGACCAATACCTGACCTCCGTCCGCGAGGTGGAAGCCCGCCTCCGCACAGCCCGCGAGTGGGAAATGCGCGCCAAACCCTCCACCGATTGGGCGATGCCGACCGACATCACCGACCGCCAACTCTTCTTCGCGAAGTTCGACCTGATGCTCTCCATGGCGCAGCTTGCGTTCGAGTCGGACTCGACCCGCATCGTGACCCTGATGGTCGACGCCTTCGCCACGCCCGTCTTCAAGCTGCACCCCGACCAGAACACGACGGACGGCTATCACAACCTGAGCCACCACGGACAATCCGTCGAGAAGGTCGCCCAGCTCAAGGACGCGGACCAGCAACAGATGACGTTGCTCGCAAAGGTCCTCGGCCGCCTCACCGACCACCGCGAAGGCGATCAGCGACTGCTTGACCGCACGATGGTGCTCTTCGGCAGCAACATGGGGGACGCCAACACCCATGATAACACCAACTTGCCCATCCTACTCGCCGGTGGCGGCTTCAAGCATGGGCAGCATCTCGCTTTCCGCCGCGACCAGAACACCCCGCTTTGCAATCTGTACGTCTCGATGCTCCGGAAAATGGGCGTCGAAACGGATGCTTTCGGTTCCAGCACTGGCCCACTCGCCGGCCTAAGCTGACCCCCTCTGATTTTTACCACCCCTGCCCCTACCCCTTCCCCACCCATGCGCCTCTTCCTGCTCTTCGTCGCAGCCTCCCTCTCCGCGGCCGAACATAAGATCAAGCCGGGCGACGACCCGCAGGCGGTCCTCGATGCCGCCGCGCCGGGCGACAAGCTCACCTTCCTCCCAGGCCTCCATCAGCACGGCCTCAAGAAGCACCGCTCCATCCTCTACGTCGACAAGTCCGTCGAGATCGAACTGCAGGCCGGCGCGACCCTCAAGCTGGCCGACGACGTCTGCCACAAGGAAAGCGTCGGCGAGATCACGACCGACCAGGATTCGGGCAAGAAGATCGACGACCTCGAAATCGGCGGCGCCTACGACATGAAGAAGGGCAAGGTCGACGGCTCCGAGCTTTTCGGCAGCACGGTCTACACGGTCATCGTCACCGGCGGCAAGAACGGTGCCCCCGACACCATCGCCTGGGGCGACGGCAAACTCTTCGACACCCCGCACAAGGGCATCCCGATCACCGGCGACTGGCAGGAGCTCAGCCACGGCGTGAAGGTCCGCTTCGTTAATAAGACCGGCCACGGCGCCCGCAGCCTCTGGTTCGTATCCTACGACGCCCCGGAGGCCTATGGCATCCGCATCGGACATGGCCGCCAGGCCGAGACCATCTCGGGCGTGCGCATCACCGGCAAGGGAACCATCGACCTCAACGCCACCCACAACGACCAGCCCAGCGGCCTGGTGAAGAATATCAACGCCTGCGTGCTGATCCATGGACGCGTCCGCAACGCGCTCGTAGAAGGCATCACGATGACCGACACCATGCGCGCGGTGATGATGTACGGCGAACACACCGGCAAGTTCCTCCCGGGCGGTAAGGTCGGCCCCGGCGAATCCTTCGACGCCGAGAACATCACGGTCCAGTTCACCCGCACGCTGAACCCGAACGGCAGCGGCACCCTGCTCGGCCATCCGTCCTTCCGCGGCCAGCTGCGGAATGTCCGCTGCAACTATAACTACTTCGAGACCAAGCTCACCGCCATCGAACCCAACTTCAACCTGGACGGCTATGAGGTCATCGGAAATGCCATCAAGAGCGACGGCGAAGCCATCCACTGCTGGCGTCATTCGAAGAACGGCGTCATCGCCGACAACCTCCGCCTCGGCGACGTGACCTTCCGCAAGGTCATCAGCGTCAACGCCCCGGCGGGATGGGAAGCACCGATGCCCCCGGTGATGAAGAACAATCGCAACGCCCTTGGCGACCGCGCCTCGGGTCCCGTCACCAGCCTCGAACCCAAGCCCTTCGGTCGTCGCCTGCTCGTCAGCGATTACGTCGGCAATAAGGTCGCGATCGTCGCGGCCGACGGACGCGTCGAATGGTCTACTCCGGCCGAACGTCCTCAGGACTCCTGGCTCCTGCCCAACGGCAACGTGCTCTTCAGCCACGTCAAAGGCGCCAAGGAAGTGAAACCTGACCAGTCCGTGGCTTGGGAATACGTCGCCGACGCCAAGACCGAGATCCAAGGCTGCCAGCCGCTCCTCGACGGACGCGTGCTTGTCGTGGAATGCGGACCGGGCCGCCTCCTTGAGATAGGTCGCGACGGCAAGATTGCCAAGGAGATCAAAGTTCCACTGACGATCACCCGCGCCCACGAACAG
>CAIVYX010000309.1 GCA_903910245.1 uncultured Opitutia bacterium
CATCGACATGATCATCCACCGCAAGGAGATGAAGTCGAAGCTCGCCAGCCTCCTCCGCGCCCTCGCCCACCGTAAGGTGAAGGTGAAGGCCGTGAAGAGCCGCGCCTGAGCGCGACCGCCGCGGAGATGACTCCTGAAGAGACGCTCCGCTGGTTGACGGGACTACGTAACCTCGGTTCGCGCCTTGGCGTGGACCGTATGCGTCTGCTGTCCGCACGCATCGGCAACCCCGAGCGCGCCCAGCCGTGCTTCCACATCGCCGGCACCAACGGCAAGGGCTCGACCTCCGCGATGATCGAAGCGATCCAACGCGCGCAGGGTCGCCGCACGGGCCTCTATACCAGTCCGCACCTCGTCGCGATCGGTGAGCGCATCCAGGTCGATCGCAGACCGCTCTCCGATACCGCGGTCGTCGCCCTCGCCGAACGCCTGCACCCGCATTACGAAGCCATCCGCGCCGAGGATTCCGAAAACGCCCCGACCTTCTTCGAACTGATCACCGCTGCGGCTCTATTGGAATTCGCCGACCGCAAGGTCGATGTCGCCATCCTCGAGACGGGCCTCGGCGGCCGACTCGACGCCACCAATGTCTGCGCGCCAGAAGTCTGCGTGATCACGTCCATCGGACTCGACCACCAGGAATACCTCGGCCCGACGCTTGCCGCCATCGCCGCCGAGAAGGCCGGTATCCTCAAGCCCGGCGTACCCTGCGTCGTGGGTGATATTCCGCCCGAAGCTGAAGCGGTCATCGTCGCCCGTGCCCGCGAGGTCGGTGCCCCGCTCCATTTCGTCCGCGATCGTTTCGCCGACGGCCTACCGGAGACGAATCTCGTGGGCGAACACCAGCGTCGTAACGCCGGTGCCGCGCTGCTCGCCTGCGAATTGGCGAGGCGCCTGCCGATCGACGACGCCAAGGCCCGCGCTACGCTGCGCTCCATCGAGTGGGCCGGCCGCTGGCAGGAATTCCGCCTCATCGACGGCCGCCGCCTCATTGTCGACGGCTCGCACAATGAAGAAGGCATCCGCGCCGTCGCCCCACTGCTCGCCGCGCTGAATGCCCCGACTGTGATCGTCGGCGCGCTCGGCGTTGATCGCGCCCGACCGCTCGTGGCCGCCGCCGCCAAGGCCGCTGGCCGACTCGTGCTCGTGCGTCCCGACAACGAACGCGCGTGCTCCGTCGAGGAACTCGCCGCGCTCGTGCCGGCGGATTTCCGCGGCGAAGTCCACCGCGCTTCGGTCGCGGAACTCTTCCCCTCGCTGGCCGCGTGCACCGCCGAAGGCGGAACCATCGTCGTGCTGGGCTCACTTTATCTCGTCGGCGAAGTCCTCGCGCGCCTACGCGGCCACGGGCTCCCCGACAGTTGGCAGGACCGCCTACCTTCCGCGCGATGACCGACTATTCTTTCGTGCCGCCGAGCAGCACCACGCCGAAGGTCGATCCGGCGGAGCTGCCGAAGTGGCTGATCCAGGAAGACGACGACTACATGGTCTTCGATAAGCCCGGTTGGCTCGTCTGCCACCCGTCGAAGGACGGCCCGTGGTCGTCGCTCGTCGGCGCGGTCAAGGAATGGAAGCAGATGGACGTCTCGCACCTCGTCAGCCGACTCGACCGCGAGACCAGCGGCGTGATCCTCATCGCCAAGCATTATGATGCCGCTTCCGCCGCGCAGACCGCGATGGAGCGCCGCATGGTGATCAAGACCTACTACGCGTTGCTCAAGGGCGAGCTCAAGGAGCCCGTCATGGTCGACCAACCGCTCGGGCCCGATGAGACCAGCCAGGTCGTCGTGAAGACCGCCGTGCGCGAAGGCCCGGGC
>CAIVYX010000310.1 GCA_903910245.1 uncultured Opitutia bacterium
ATATGGAAGGGCGGACCAGTCCCGCTGATTCGGTCGGCCTGGCTTCCTATGGCGTCGATGAGTGGCCTTACGCCACCGTGGCGCTCGACGGCAAAGTCGCACTCATGGGTGGTTATTATTCCATGCTCTATCTCGAGGACGAACATCGTGGCATCTATCGGATTCCATACCGTTCGATCGTCCCGAAGAAGGATCAGTGCGCTAATCTCCTCGTGCCCGTCTGCGTATCCGCCAGCCATATCGCCATGACCTCCATCCGGATGGAGCCCGTCTGGATGATTTTGGGCGAGTCGGCCGGCGTCGCCGCCTCCATGGCCGTGAAATCGGGCTCATCCGTCCAGGACGTTCCTTACGCCGAACTTTATCCGAAGCTGAGGGCGCTGACTCAGAAGGTCGACCTCCCGAAGAAAAAAGAGACTAAGCCGAAGTAGGCCCGGCGATGCGGAGGTCCGTGACGATCTTTCCGCCGACCAGGTGCTCGCTGATGATGCGGTCAAGGTTCTCCGGTGTGCACTGTCCGTACCAGACGCCTTCCGGGTAGACCACGGCGACGGGCCCGGCGACACAGACGCGCAGGCAGTCGGCTTTCGTGCGCTGGATGCCGCCTTTCTCCGAGAGGCCCAGCTGCTTCAACCGGATCTTCAAGTGTTCCCAGGATTTCGCCGCGAGTTCGCCGCCGCAGCAGGCCTGCTCGGTCGACTTCACGCAAAGAAAGATATGCCGACGGGTGGCGGCCAAGCCCAACGCCTCGGCTGCGCGGGTGGCGTCCGGGTTCATTCGAACCGCGGGATCAGGCCGTCCTGCTCGAGCTTCAGGAACAGCTCACGGCTGAACCAAGCATCGTTGGCGGCGTATTGGATCTGACGTTCGTCGAGTGGCTTAGCCCAGTTAGAAGTCTGCACCTTCTTTGACTTCTTCATCTGCAGCTGCAGGAAGTGGGCGGCGAGGGCTTGGAGACCCGTGTTCACCAAGCCGGTCTTCTTCGTATGGTCGGCGATATCGATAAAGCCGCGGTCATCAAAGGGCGCGCGGGCACGAAGATTCTTAACGTCATCACGGACGGCGACGCCGACCTTGGCCTGGCGTTCGTTGCAGAGGACCGGGAAGGCGAGAGGGATACCGCCGCAGTGGTCGAGGCGGAAGACGAAGATGTGGTGCTCGCCGGCTAACTGCAGGATTGAGGGTAGGTTGTATTCGCCGCGGGTGTGGGACGGCTTGGTCTCGGTGTCGAAGCCCAGGACGCGGTCGCGGGCAAGGGAGGCGATGGCTTTTTCGGCGTCCCTCTCAGATTCAATCAGTTCAATCGGGCCGTTCCACTCGCCGACAGGGAGGGACTCGATAAAATCTTTTTCGATGCGGATACCGCCTTGGCCGCGTCCGCCTTGGCTGTTGGCTTGGGCTTCGACGCCCTGTTCGGCGGGTTCTGGCTGGTTTTCGGACTCTTCCACGAGGGGAAGGCAAAGCAGCCACCGCCCATTGGCAACCAGAGACTAGGAAGGGTGGGAAAAAAGCGTTGACCGTGCCTGCACCGTCACGTTTGTTTAACTTCCCATTTAACGGGGCCTTAGCTCAGCTGGTAGAGCGCTTGCATGGCATGCAAGAGGTCGTCGGTTCAAGCCCGATAGGCTCCACCATTCAAAACCGGCCGTCTTCCCTCGGGAAGGCGGCCGGACACTTTGACGGTGATCTGGCTGGGGTTCAGCGCAGCACCAAGGTCAGCAGGGTGCGGCAGTCCGTCTGCAGGCGAGCCTCGACGGCGATATTTTCGCGGCTGACCTTGCCGATCGACTCGGCGCAATTCTCGAGGGCCTTCTTTAGGACCATTAGTTCGCCCTTGGAGGCCTTGGCCTCCGGCTTGTCGGCGAGGTCGCTGGCCATCTTGGCGTATTTATCGAAGGTCTTCTTCATCGCTTCGCGGTCGGCGGTCGAGCGACGAAGCATCATCCAGATCGGCTTACCCTTAGTACCTCCTTCGCCCAGCATGCGTAGGTAGCCGAAAGTGTTGAACGGGAGGGCGTCGGCTTCGAAATCTTTCTTGGCGGCGGCCTCGGCGGACTGGTTCTCCGCTGAGCGGGCCTTGGACTTAGCGGCGGCGGCCTTGGCTTTTGGGGTCAGAGGCTTGCCGGCCTTCTCCTTGGGTTCCTCGGTGACGGGTTCGGCTTTCGGGATGGGTTCATTCTTGCCGCCAATTTTGCTGGCTCGCTTGAGGTCGTCGTAGCCGGCCCAGAACTGGGCCTCTTCGAGCTGAAATTCGGAGCAGACTGCTTCAATCCGGTTCTGATTGAGGTTCATGCCTTTGAGGCCATCCTGCAGGGAGATGGCAAGGACTCCAAGGAATGTCTTCGTGTCGGTCGCGGTGGCCTCCCGAGCGAACGGGTCGGCCTCAGCTTCCTTCTTGGTCATCTTCTTCTCGGCCTTCATCTCAGCCAGCAGTTGTTCGCGTTCAGCCCAGACCTTGGCGTTATTCTTTTTGATCCAATCGAGGTCGAGATCGTCCCACTTGTAGTTGAGCACGGCATCCGAATCTAGGCGCTTCACCATGATGGAGGTGTCGTCCTGCGTGATGTACTCGAAAATGATGATGGTGGCGTTGCCCTGACGACGCAGCTGCACGGTCTCGGCGAAGGCCGGGAGTGCGGTCAGGGCGAGGGAGGCAATGAGGAGGCGGCGGACGAGTTGCACGGTTCGTAGCGTGGGCGGGGGGTGGAGGGTCGGCAAATCAAGAACACCGATGGCGGCGGAGGGTTGCAGGCACCTACAAGCAAAAGACCGCCTTGGGGGCGGTCTTTTGCTTGGGTATGAGGCTTAATCCTTACTTGCCCTTGGCCTGGAACTTCGGGAGCAGGTAGTTGGCGCAGGAGTCAAGGGAGGCTAGCTGAACGTAGTCGGCTTCCGGGACTTCGATACCGTGCTTCTTGCGGAGTTCCATGACGATATCCAAGAAGTCCATGGAATCCAGGGAGAGCTGGTCTCGAAGGCGGACCTCCGGTTTCACGGCGGCTAGGCTCTCGTCCGGCGCGATGTCGGCGATGATATCGAGAACTACCTGCTTGATGTCGTCCTTAGTCATGTTTTCAGGGTTTGTTTCAAACGCCCAAACCGTGTCAGGCAACCCCATATTTCTTAACAATGAGGGCAGAATTGATGCCGAGCATGCCGAAAGAGTTGTTCAGGATGGTATCCACTCGGGCGACCTTGATCGGCTGGTTGATCACCAGGCCCGGCATGGCGCATTCGGGGTCCAATTCATCGATATTAATGGTCGGGTGGACCCAATTATCCTCAAAAGAGGGCAGATTACCCGCTAATTCAAGGGCGCCGGCCGCCCCCATGCAGTGGCCGATGAAGCTCTTGGTGTTGTTGATCTTGGTGTCCGGGCAGTCAGTGAAGACGTTCCGGAGGGCGGTGCATTCCTGGATATCCCCCAGGGCCGTCGCGGTGGCATGGGTGGAGACGATGTGGATGTCCTGCGGCTTCATACCCGCCCGTTTAAGGGCCATACGGACGCACTCGGACTGGCGCTCAGGGTTGGGTAGGACGGCGTCCGTGGCATCGGAGTTGATGCACCAGCCGGCGATTTCGGCGATGATGCGGGCGCCGCGGGCAAGGGCGTCGTCGAGACGCTCGAGGACGTAGATGGCGCCACCTTCGGAGATGACGATACCGTTGCGGTTCTTATCGAAGGGGCGGGAGGCCTTGGTCGGGTCCCCATGGGCGCCGAGCGCTCCTTGGTTCTTGAAACCGGCGAAGATGCCGAAGGTGTGGATGGATTCGGAGACGCCGCCGGCGAAGGCGATGTCGACCTCGCCGAGCTGCAGCATCTGGGCGGCCTGGATGAGCCCAGCGTTACCCGCGGCACAGGCGGCACCGATGGTGTAATGCGGTCCAGTGATGCCCATGTTCATCGTGACCTCTCCGGCCGGGTTGTTCGCCACGGTGCGGGGGTTGTGATGGTGCGTCCAATACTTGGTGTCATTGCCGAACTGGGAGATGTTATGAATCTCGTTCTCGGTCTCGACGTTCCCGTGCTCGGTGATGCCGAGGTAGACGCCGACGCGGGATTTATCGACTTTATCCCAGTCGAGGCCGGAGTCGCCGAGTGCTTCACGGGAACAGAAAATGGAGATCGACCCTACGCGGGTGCCAATGCGGAGTTCCTTCCGCTTCTGCCACTTGGTGGTATCGAAGTCACACACGCCAGCGGGGTGCTGGCCCATATGGCGTACGTCGATTACGGCGATGCGGGCCTTGCCGGCGAGCAGGTTGGCCCGGAACTCGCTCAGCGAGTTGCCGTTGGGGGCGGTGAGGCCGAGGCCGGTGATGACGATGCGGGGCTTGGAGGACATCTGACGTTCACCCATCAAGTGACCGCTGGCCATGAAGTCAAACCCCGCTCCCCGCTTGCCCTTGCCAATTGGCCTCCTTGCCATTCTCTGAAGGCAGATGTCCCAGCCCATCAAGTGTTCGCTCTGCGAGGAGGCCGCCACGGTCCACCTCTCCCAGGTCGTCCATGGCAATGTCACGAAGGTACATCTCTGCGAGGCTTGCGCTCAGAAGGGTGGGGCAACCGATCCGGCCGTCTTCCAGTTGGCCGACGCCCTGACGACCGCATCCCCGGCTCCCACGCTCACATGCCCGAAGTGCGGCTTCTCGGACATCGATTTCCGCAAGCGCGGCCGGCTCGGCTGCCCGGATTGCTGGGAGACGTTCGGCGACGCGCTGGGCGGCCTGCTCCTCAAGGTGCAGCACGAAGCTTCCCATGTCGGTCGCGCTCCTGCGGGCACCTTGCCCGCCGGCCAGCTTCGCCGTCGCCTCAATGATGCCCGTGTGGAGATGGAGAAAGCCATCACCAGCGAAGACTACGAAGCCGCCGCCCGCCTGCGCGACGAGATCGCTAGCCTCGAGCAACAGCTCGCGCACTCCTGACCATGTCCTCTGTCGAAGACATCCTGGCCGCCGAAAACGAACTGACGCACCTTTTGGGTGCGCAGCAGGCGGTCGTACTCAGCACGCGCATCCGCCTCGCCCGTAATCTCGAGGGCATGCCTTTCCCGGGCTGGGCCAAGGTGCCGCAGCGTAAGGAAATCGCCGACCGGTGCGTCGAAGCCCTCGACGCCCTTCCGAAGTTCCGTCGGGGCCACGTGCTGCGCATGGGTGAACTTGGCGATCGCGACCGCGCCGTGCTCGTCGAACGCCATCTCGTCTCTAAAGAGCTAGCCGCTGGTAAGAGCGGTGCGGCGGTCATCAGCCGCGACCAGACCTGCTCCGTGATGGTTAATGAAGAGGATCATCTGCGCATTCAGGTCGTGAAGGCGGGATGGCATCTCCGTGGCACTTGGCATATCGCCGAACAGCTCGACGACGCCCTTGGCGGCACGCTGAAACTGGCCTTCTCAGACCGGCTCGGTTATCTCACTGCCTGTCCTACTAATGTCGGTACGGGCCTGCGCGCTTCCGCGATGGTGCACCTGCCCGGCCTCTGCCTCGCCGGTCACATGGACAAGGTCTCGCGCGCCCTCAACCAGGACGGCCTCGCCGTCCGCGGCTGGCTGGGCGAAGGCACCGAGGCTGCGGGTAATGTCTTCCAGATCTCCAACCAGCAGACCCTCGGCCTGTCCGAAGAGGCGATCCTCAAACACCTCGGCGGCTGGATTAAGAACGTGGTCGAACAGGAGTGGAACGCCCGCCGCAAACTTGCCCAAGAAGAAGGCGAGAAGTTCGTCGACCGCCTCGCCCGCTCGCTCGGCGTGCTGCGCTCCGCGCGCCTGCTCACGAGCTCCGAGGCGATGAACATGCTTTCGCATCTCCGGTTGGCTTGCGACATGGGTTGCCTGCCGGAAGAACGTCGCCACCTCGTCGACCGCCTGATGATCGAAGGCCAGCCCGCCCACGTGCAGGCGCGCGCCGGCCAGGAACTCGACAGCGACGGACGCGATCGCCGGCGCGCTGCGGTGGTCCGCGAAGCGTTGAAAGATTTTCCCGAAGTCGTCCCGCCGACCGCTTAGTCGGCCTTGGGAGGATTGGTGGTGCGATCCTTGCGGGTCATCTCATCCAAGAGGGCTTGGACGCGCGCCACGCCACCGGTGATGTCATCTTCGGTGAAGAGGATGTCCGGCGCATGCTTCATCTGCAGGATGCCGCCGACGGTCGAGCGGAGCTCGGTGCGCACGCGCTTCAAGAACGCGCGGGCCTTCTTGCGTATGGCGTCGTCGCCCGAGACGGCGTAGCCCACGCGGCACTGACGGAGGTCGGGGGAGACGCTGGCGACGGTGATGGTGATCAGCGCGGCTTCCGTGGGCCAGTTCTGGCGCAGCGCGGTGGAGACCTCGCGCTGGACCAGTTCGGCGACCCGGAGCTGACGTTGGGACATAAGGCTTAGAGAGACGGACGCGTCTGCAGCATCTCGACGGCTTCGATGATGTCGCCAG
>CAIVYX010000311.1 GCA_903910245.1 uncultured Opitutia bacterium
GCTCCGTCGACGGCAAGAAGTGGTTCCCGCTCGGCACCAACCACGGTCTCTACTCGCTGTCCGAAGCCTACTTCGGTGCGAAGGATACCAAGTTCGTGAAGGTCACCCTGACCGATGCCACCAAGGGGCAGCCTTGGGCGATCCAAGAGCTGCAGCTCGTCGCGCTGAAGTAAGCGGATTGCATTCTCCGTTCGACAGGGCGACTGCGGTCGCCCTGTCTTATTTATCGACCATGACCCCCGCGCAGCGCGAGCAGTTCAAGCAGGCCGTCTTCCGGTTTGAGTCGTTGCCGGCGGATTGGCCGGCGGACTTTGCGATCATCACCGCATATGATCCGGACGGTCTACCGATGACCCCCGAACGGAATCTCGAGGCTGACGCCGAGTTAGAGACCGAACTCCGGGCGGCTGGGTATCGCCTGCATCGAATCACCGGCGGTTCGGCGGACGGGGTTCATCTCGAGCCCGGCTGGGGTGTGCCGGTCGGGCTGCCCGGGGCCGTGGAGTACGGGCGTCGCTACCGCCAGGTGGCGGTCTTCGCCGTCAGGGCAGGGCGGTTGGCCTTGGTGGATTGCGAGGACGGCTCGGCCGAGGACCTGGGGCGGGACTTCCGGGCCTTTTGACCATTTTCGGATTGGAACACCTCGGGATTTAGGGACTCTAATCCTTAACCCCTTACACCCCATGAAGAGCCTAATGTCCCTCCTCGCCGTCCTGGCCGCCGTTGTCGGCGTCCGCGCCGCCGATGCCCCTGGTCTGGTCAACGGTAACCCGCCCGATATGCGCACGCTCAAGAGCGGCGATGCCGCCCCTGATTTCGAGTTGCTCGGCACGGACGGCAAGAAGCACAAGCTCGCCGAATACACCGGAGGCGAAGCGCTCGTCGTGCTCTTCACGTCGAACCACTGCCCGACCTCGCACAGCATCGAGCGCCGCCTCCAGAAGTTCTACGAAGAATACAAGGGCAAGGGCGTGAAGCTCCTCGCGATCAACCCCAATCACCCGGATGGCCTCAGCAAAGATGAGCTCGGCTACGGTGAGTTCGGCGACTCCTACGCCGAGATGAAGCCCTACGCTGAAAAGAATAAGTGGACCTTCGATTACCTGTATGACGGTGACACCCAGGCCATCGCCCGCGCTTACGGTTGCCTCGCGACCCCGCACGTCTTCGTCTTCGATAAGAATCTCAAGCTCCGCTACCAGGGCCGCTTCGACGACTCCCGCTTCTACGACGACAGCACCGTCAAGTCCAAGGATTGCCAGAACGCCGTGGACGCCATCCTCGCCGGCAAGAAAGTCGAACTCGAGTTGACCAAGCCCATGGGCTGCTCCACCAAGTGGCGCGAGAAGAAGGCCTTGCACGACGTCAAACACGACACCTGGGCCAAGACCCCGGTCACCGTCGAGTTGATCGACAAGGCTGGCATCGCCAACCTTCGCGCCAATACCTCGAACAAGTACCGCGTCATCAACGTCTGGGCCACCTGGTGCGCCCCCTGCGTCAAGGAGTTTCCCGACCTCGTCGAGATCTCCCGTAAGTTCGACATGCGCGACTTCGAGCTCGTGACCATCAGCCTCGACAAGCCTGAGGACAAGGCCAAGGCCGAGGCGTTCCTCTTCAAGCAGGCCGCCGGCCTCAGCAAGAAAGTCGAAGGCACCCTCAAGAAGGAAGGTCGCACCACGAACAGCTACCTCTTCGCCGGCAGTGGTGACGACCTCGCGGCCGTCCTCGACAAGGACATGCCTGGCCCCATCCCGCACACCATCGTCGTCGCCCCCGGCGGCGAGATTGTCTACCGCCATACCGGCGTCATCGACCGTGCTGAGACCGAGAACGCCATCCTCGACAAGATGAACCGCTTCTACTCGCCCGGTGCCGTGAAGGCTTCGGCGAAGAAGTAATTCGCTTCCCCTAAAAGAAAGCCCCGGACGCAGCGATGCGGGCCGGGGCTTTTTATGGAATGAACGTCAGACTCAGATCGCGATGGCGAACGTCTGATCCAGCGGGTTGAGCCAGACCTTCACGCGCGGCATCCAGGACGGTCCGATGATCGCGTCGATATCAAGGGCGCGAAGGAACGGGCTCATCGGTACCGGCGAGATGCCGCCACCGAGGACGCACGGGGCTTCGCCGACGGTTTCGAGCAGGTCATGGCCGGCGAGCGTGAAGGGTAGCACGTAAGACTGCGGGATATGCAGATCACCGAACATCGGGCTGAAATCTTTGAAACCCGGTTCCGCTTTCTTTCCCGCCACGAACTTCTGGTCGGTCACGTAGCCGTACTGCGCACCCGTATCCCAGAGCACGCGGGCTGGCTGGCCGTTGAGCGGCACATGGAAGAGCGGGAGGTCGGACATCGGCGCCAGTTCGTACGCCTGAGCCTTGAAACCGGACGGCATCTCGTCGCCGGCCTTCAGCGTGCGATGCGCGACGTCGAAGAGCAGGGTGGTCTGGGCGAGCAGGTCCATGCCCAGGAGGGCGTCGACCTGGGCACCGATCTCGGCGGAGAGCTTATCGAAGGTGAAGCCCATGTAGCCGCCCTTGTTCACGCCGTGATTCTGGTTTTGCCAGGTCAGGCGGCCGGAAGTCGAGGAGCTGAAGGGGGCGCCTGTGTCGATCAGGGCGCGACCTTCGGGGAGGTCGATGAACAGGTGACGGTTGAGGAGATACAGCTTGTAGGTGCAGACCATGGAGGAAATGTGGGTTTTACGGGGCATAGACGGGATTGCTGACAGTTGTAGGTGGTAACAGTAGGATGTCAAGCGACCTGTCTGAGGTGGACGAGAAATCATGATTTCAGGGTCAATCATGACCTCGACAATAGCACAGCTATGGCACGAACTTTCATCGATAATCTTGATGCAGCCTATCAAGTGAAACTCGACGCAGGTTATAGGGTCGGAGCGGCTTAGGACAGCACGTGGTGCTGTCCCTACCTCGATTTGCCACCTGGACATAAAGAAGCCCCGGATCAGGTGATCCGGGGCTACTGGAAGGCGGCTGGAGGGCTTGTTAGGCCTTCTTCACCTTAACCCACTGCTTCGTCTTGGCGGACTCCAGGATGGCGTCGCAGACGTACTGGGTAC
>CAIVYX010000312.1 GCA_903910245.1 uncultured Opitutia bacterium
CTCTTCGGTTACACGGGTGCGGCTTCGCTCGGCGCCGCCCAAGCCGGCTGGCACGTCACGCATGTCGACGCCTCCAAGCCCGCCGTGGCCTGGGGCCGTCGCAACCAGGAGCTCTCCGGCATGGCCGAAGAGCCGATCCGCTGGATTATCGAGGACGCCATGACGTTCGTGAAGCGCGAGGTGAAGCGCGGTAACAAATACGAAGCCATCATGCTCGACCCGCCCGCCTTCGGCCGCGGCCCCACCGGTGAGTTCTGGAAAGTCGAACGCGACCTCGCCCCGCTCCTGCGGGCCTGCCGCGAACTCCTCTCCCCGCAGGCCCAGTTCATCCTGCTGACGGTCTACACGATCGACGCCTCTTCCATCCTTTGTCACAACCTGCTGGAGGAGAACACCCGGGGCCTAGGTGGTAAGATTGATATCGGTGAACTTGCCCTGAAGCAGGAAGAGACCGGCCGCCTGCTGCCGCTTTCGCTGTGGGGTCGCTGGACATCCGGCAAGGCATAAGCCAACGCATTGGGCCGCATTAGGACTGGAAGCGGTTTAAATGGTTTCCAAGCGAGGGCCGATGCCTACTAAATGAGAGCGTGAGCCTTGTCCCTGACCAAGCTGCCTTCCGCCAGTTGGCCCAGAAGTCCGACCTCATCCCGGTATGCCTAGACATGATGGCTGACCTAGAGACGCCGGTATCGGTCTACGCCCGCCTCCGTGCTCTGGGCTCACCTTTCCTTTTCGAATCCGTCACGGGCGGAGACAAACTCGGACGCTATAGTTTCTGCGGGGCCGCCCCGGCGATGACCCTCACCGCTTGGGAAGATCGCACCGAGATCACCCGCCGCGACGGCTCAAAGGAAACCATCCCCACGCCTTCTGATCCGTTGACGCTGGTGAAGAAGGAACTCACCGGCCTACGCGTCGCCAAAGTCCCCGGCCTCCCACCGTTCGTCGGCGGCATGGTCGGCATGGTCAGCTACGAATACGTCCACCGTATCGAGCCCACCGTCCCGAAGCCCGCCAAGGATCCAGCCGGCACGCCCCTGCTCCACTTCATGCTGGTCGACCGCGTGGTCGCCTTCGACAACGCCCGCCAGACCCTCCGACTCATCGTTAACGCCCGCGTAAAGTCGCCGGCCGACGCCGATGCCGCCTACGCAGCTGCGAAGGCGGAAATCGAGTCCCTCCGCGCCGTTATCACTGGCCCGCGCGCTGCCGTCGCCGCCGAACTCCCTGCCGGCGCCGAGTTCGCGACGGGTAAGGCCAACGTGAACCAAGCCGACTTCGAAGCGGCCATCCTGAAGACGCAGGAATATATCCGCGCCGGCGATTGCGTCCAGGTGGTGCTCTCGCGCCGCACCGACGTCGCCTACAAGGGCGACCCGCTCGACCTCTATCGCGTGCTGCGCCACGTAAACCCTTCACCCTACATGTTCGTGATGGAGACCGGCCGGGGCTTCGACGTCGTGGGCGCCTCCCCGGAAGTCAACGTGCGCCTCACGGGTCGTCTCTGCGAGATTCGCCCCATCGCCGGAACGCGCCCCCGCGGCGCCGACGAAGCCGCCGACCGCCAGCTCGAGACCGAACTGCTCGCCGATCCGAAGGAACGCTCCGAGCACCTGATGCTGGTCGACCTCGCCCGCAACGATCTTGGCCGCGTCTGCCTCCCCGGTTCCGTCAAGGTCCCCGACTACGCGATCGTCGAACGCTACTCGCACGTGATGCATATCGTCTCGCAG
>CAIVYX010000313.1 GCA_903910245.1 uncultured Opitutia bacterium
GCTTCCGTGCTGGTTGCGTGCCCGTCTACGTCGGCCCGCAGGAGATCGCCGAGCTGGTCCTGACGGATTGCTTCATCGATGGTCGCGCCTATGCGACGCCGGCCGAACTTGACGCTTTCCTGCGCACAATCGATGACGCCGCCTATCGCGGCTATCAGGAGCGCATTCGCGCCTACCTACTCTCGGAGCGTGCGAAACCCTTCTCGCAAGATCACTTCGCGGATGTCCTGGCCCGCGAAATCCTCGCCGACCTTCCCGCCGCCCGATGAGTCTGCCCTCGGTTAGCGTCATCTTCCTTTCCTATAAGCAGGAGGCCTATGTCCGCGAGGCCCTGCGCGCGGTACTCACCCAGGACCTGCCTGATTACGAGGTGATCATCGGCGACGACGCTTCACCGGATACGACCCGCCGCATCATCGAAGAAGAGGTCGCCGCCTATCGCGGCTCCGCGCGCATCGTCCTCCTGCCGCCTGCTCCTAACGTCGGCGTTATTCGCAATTTCAATCGCTGCGTCGCTGCGTCCTCAGGCGACATCTTTGTGGCCGCTGCCGGCGATGACGTCAGCCACCCGACGCGCCTGCGCCGGATCGCTGAATTCTTCCGCGATCATCCGGACTGCACGGCGCATTATTCCAATGCTCGCGTCACGGATGCGACCGGAGGCGTCCTCCGCCCGACTTGGTATCACCATGAAGGCATCCTGTTGCGGAAATTCGATCCCGCTAGCTTCCATCTCTACCAAGGTGTCCAGTTCTGCGGTGCGACTGGCAGCTACCGCGGCGACGTCTTCCGCAAGTTTCCGCCCATGCCCGGTACGACCGGCGGTGAGGACGGCCCGGCGATCCTGCGCGCGCTGCTGCTCGGCTCCGCCGCCATCGACTCCGAGATCCTTATCGATTGGCGTTGGCACGGGGCGAACATGTCGCACGGCAGCAAGCCGAAGAACCTCGGCTGGCGTGATAAGCTGCGTCGCGCCGCGGCCTGGCCAGCTGGCCAGAAGGTCCATCGCCGCGGCTATCGAGCCGACCTCGCGCACGCCGAGCGGCAGGGCCTCGCCTCGCTGGAAGTTGTGGCACGCCTCCGTCAGTTGGTTGACGACGTCCATGCGCAAGCATCTGTGAAGTTCCACTGCACCCACCCGAACGCCCGCTGGAAGGCCATCGGCCAGGCTGTCGGGTATTTCTGGCGGGTCTCGCCGCGCGGACTGATGTGGAAGCTGCGCTTCCTCGCTAAGACGATCGGCAAGAAGCTGCTCCCCGGCCCGCTACGGGCCGTGGTGCTCTTCAACTTCTCGAAGTTCTAAGCCCGCGGGCCGTACTTACGCTGGGGAGCTTGGGTCGGCGCAATCGGTTCGATCTGGACGCCGGCGCACGCGGGGTGGCGGCCGAAGGTGCCATAGGTCTCGGTGTCAAAGCGCGTCGTCATACCGCGGGCGGCCTCGGCGACAAGCACGCGGCCGTCCGGCTGAATGAAGCCGACCTGGACGATAGTGGTGCCGTCCACCTTGCGGGTGTGCGCCACAATCTTCTCGAGGAAGTCGCCGGCGTCGGGTCCAGGTTTGAGGGCGAAGAGGATCTTCTTGATGAGTCCCGGGGCACGGCGCAGCGGGGTGATGGCGTGGGCGCTGAGCGACCACTCGCCGCGTTCTTCGCGGAAGTTGAGACGGGCGTCGACAATCACATGCGAGCCATCCATGAGCAGGGGGAGCTCGCCGTCCTTGATCTGCGCGGCAGCATCATAGGCTTCAGAGAACATCATCACGGGGATGGTCACGGAGCGCGAAGCGACGGTGAAGAGCGCCCAGGGGCGGTTGTCCTTCTTGGAGATTTTCTTCTCAAGGGCGCCGACAATCCCGCAGATGCGGACGGTGTGGCGTTCCTTCTGGTCGAGTTCGATGCGGTCCGGCGTGACGGTGAGGGTGGCGATGGCCTCGTCGAGACCGTGGTACTCGGCGAGAGGGTGGCCGCTGAGGTAGAAGCCGAGCAGGGCCTTCTCGCTGTTGAGCATCTCGAGCTTGGGCATCTTCTCTGACTTGCGGAGGACGAGGTCGGTCGGGCGGGCGGCGCCGGCGTCCTCAGCCCCGAGCATGTCGAAGAGCGAACCCTGGCCGCTGGCGCGTTCCTTGCGCTCGCCGGCGAAGTGGCGGCGGACGGATTCGATGGAATCGACGAGGTGGCGGCGGTCTTCGCCGGTGAAATCAAAGGCGCCCGCGCGCACGAGACAGTCGAGCGTGCGGGAGTTAAGATCGAACTCGCCGAGGCGGCCGACGAAGTCACCGAAGTCTTTGTAAGGGCCGTTCTTCTCGCGTTCGGCGACGATATTGCGGGCGGCCTGTTCGCCGACGCCCTTGATGGCGCCGAGGCCGAAGCGGATGGCGTTGCCCTTCACCACCGGCGTGAAGTCGGTGTCGGACTGGTTCACGTCTGGGCCGAGCGCCTTCATGCCGAGGGCTTCGACTTCCCCCATGAATTCGGCGAGCTTGTCAGCGTTACCCTGTTCGGAGGTGAGTACCGCGGCCATGAACTCGACCGGGTAGTTGGCCTTCAGGTAGGCGGTCCGATACGAGAGAATAGCGTAAGCGGCGGAGTGCGACTTATTGAAACCGTATTCGGCGAACTTCTCCAGGGTGGCGAAGATCTCCTCGGCCTTCTTCTTATCGATGTTGTTGGTCGTCTTGGCGCCCTCGATGAAGATGGAGCGCTGCTGCTCCATCTCTTCGCGGATTTTCTTCCCCATCGCGCGGCGGAGCATGTCGGCGCCACCGAGGGTATAGCCGGCGATGACGCGGGCGGCTTCCATGACCTGTTCCTGGTAGACCAAGATGCCGTAGGTCTCCTTGGCGACCTTCTCGAGGAGGGGGTGGGCGTATTTGACTAAGCTGGGGTCGTCCTTGCCCTTGATGTACTCGCCGATGAACTGCATCGGGCCCGGACGGTAGAGCGCGATGAGCGCCACAATCTCATCGATGGCCGAGATGTGGAACTTGCGACAGAGCGACTGCATGCCGCCGGATTCGAGCTGGAACACGCCGATGGTCTTTGCCTCATTGAGGAGTGCAAAGGTGGCCTGGTCGTCGAAGCCGAGCTTCTCGATGTCGAAATCAGCCTGGCCGCGATGCTTGCGCACGAGCTTCTGGGCGTCGTCGATGATGGTGAGCGTCTTGAGGCCCAGGAAGTCCATCTTCAGGAGGCCAAGCTTCTCGACGGGATCCTTGGCGTACTGGGTCGTCAGGTCGCCTTCCTGCATCGTCACGGGGATAATGTCGGTGAGTGGGCGGTCGGCGATGATCATACCGCACGCGTGCTTGCCGGAATTACGCACCATGCCCTCGATGACGCGGCCGGTCTCGATGATACTGGCGGCCTGCGGGTTGATGCTGACCTCCTCGCGGAGCTCGGCGGACTTCTTCAGGGCATCCTCGAGCGAGATGTTGATATCGTCGGGGACGAGCTTGGCGAGGCGGTTGGTCTCGATGAACGGCAAGTCGCGGATACGGGCGAGGTCGCGGACGACCATCTTGGCCCCGAAGGTACCGAAGGTGA
>CAIVYX010000314.1 GCA_903910245.1 uncultured Opitutia bacterium
AAGAACCTCGCCCGCGAATGGGCCGCCAAGGGCGTCCGCGTCAACACGCTCGTCCCGGGCTTCTTCCCGGCCGAACAGAACCGCAAGGTGCTCACCCCTGAGCGCGTGGCGATGATTCTCGGCAAGACCCCGATGAACCGCTTCGGCGAAGCCAAGGAACTCATCGGTGCCTCCCTCCTCCTCGCTTCCGACGCCGGTAGCTTCGTCACCGGCGCCGAAATCGTCGTCGACGGCGGCTTCGCCGCGATGTCCATCTAAGCGAGCTCGACGACAATGGCCTTCATGGACGACAATTTCATCCTCTCGACCAGCACGGCGCAGCAGCTCTACCACGGCGTGGCGAAGGACCAGCCGATTGTTGACTACCACTGCCACCTCAGCCCGAAGGACATCGCCGACGACCGTCGTTTCGAAGACCTCACGGCCATCTGGCTCGCGGGCGACCACTACAAGTGGCGCGCGATGCGGGCCAACGGCGTCAGCGAAGACCTCATCACCGGCGACAAGTCCACGTCGCGCGAGAAGTTCCAGGCCTGGGCCGAGACGGTCCCGTCCACGCTCCGCAATCCCCTCTTCCACTGGACGCACCTCGAGCTGCGCCGCCACTTCGGTATCCAGGACGTCCTCGAAGGCGCCACGGCCCAGAAGATCTGGGACGAAGCTAATCGCCAACTGAAGCACGGTGACCTCACGGCTCGCGGTATCCTCAAACTCATGAAGGTCCGCGTCGTCGGCACCACCGATGACCCGGCCGACTCGCTCGACCTCCACCACCAGATTGCGAAGTCCGGCTTCGAGACCAAGATCGTCCCGACCTATCGTCCCGACGCCTGCCTCAAGGTGCGCACGCCTGACCGCGTGCAGGCCTGGGCTAAGCGCCTCGCCGCCGCCACGGGCAAAGGCGCTGACACTTTCGCCGGCCTGATTGTCGGACTCAACCAGCGCCACGACGACTTCGCCGACGCGGGCTGCCGCGCTTCCGACCACGGCCTCGACTACCTTCCCGACGCGTCCTGCACCGAAGCCGAAGCCAAAGCCATCTGGGAGAACGCCATCGCTGGCAAGGCTGCTACGCTCGAGGAAGCCGAGAAGTTCACGGCCTTCATCATGCTGCATGTCGGCCGCCTCAACCACGCCAGGGGCTGGGCCACCCAACTCCACCTCGGCGCCGTCCGCGACCCGAACCTCGGCCTGCTCAAGCGCCTCGGTTCCGACGCCGGTTGCGATACCATCGGCGATTTCCGCCAAGGCCCCGGCCTCATCCGCTGGTTCGGCACGCTCTCCGGCGAGAACGCCCTCGGTAAGACGATCCTCTACAATCTCAACCCCGCCGACACCGCCCTCTTCGCCTGCCTCCCCGGCTCTTTCCAAGACGGCGTGACGCCAGGCAAGATCCAGTACGGCTCGGGCTGGTGGTTCCTCGACCAGGAACGCGGTATGCGCGACCAGATCAACGCGCTGTCCGACCTCGGCCTGCTCAGCCGCTTCATCGGCATGATCACCGACTCGCGCTCCTTCCTCTCCTACCCGCGCCACGAATACTTCCGTCGCATCCTGTGCGACCTCGTCGGCCAGGACGTCGAGTCAGGCCGCATCCCGGACCGCCAGGATTGGAACGAACGGCTGATCGCCGACGTCTGCTACGGTAACGCCAGCCAGTACTTCGGCTTCCAGAAGTAAGCGGTCGTTTAGCTGGTACAGGACGTGGCAATCTACATCGGTATCTTCATACTCGTCCTCCGCTTCATAATTGAGCGGAGGCGGTTACCACGCCTCAACGTGCCGGCTGCCCGCGAACGCACCCTTCCCGAGAACCTCCTCTCATGGACAGCCCTGCTGCTGACGATACTCATCGCCGTCGAACTCTACCTTGCCGAGTACGCTTGGCTGACATCAGCCGATGCCTACTGGCTTAACATCCTTCCTCTTATGTGGCTAGGACTTACCTTCTTCCGCAAGGACATCCCCGGAGACCGCACCGCGACCAACGTCGGGATATGGACGCTGATCCCGTATGCCGCCTACGCCTTCAGCCACAAGGAAACGCCCACAAGCAGCTGGCTGAGCCTTTGCCTATTCGGCGCCGCCTTTCTTGTCGGCAGCTGGCGCGACGCCAAGCGCCCGGCCTGAGTCGGGAGACTTGCGTAGGCGTCAGGCAAGCACAGACTAGAGTGGCCCCGGCGCTCCGCCACCCACCCTCACCTAAGCATGATCCGCTTCCTGTTCGACTGCATGCTTTGGGGCCTCGGCTCCCAGCCGCGTGGTGCCGAGACGTCTTCGGGCTTCGGGAGCGATCAGCTCATCCCGACGCGTGAACGTAACGGCCTCGAGGCCGCCGTACGCATCCTGAGTTCACTGCTGTTCCTCTTGGCGGTCTTCGCCCAGTTCCTGTCCACAGAACTCGGTTTCCTGACCGCACCGCAGCTTCACCTACTCGCCCTCGCCAGCGCCGTCTGGGGACTGCAGATGATTTTACGCCCCTCTGTCCCGATGGATAGTACGGCAATCAGCACGGCCCTCTGGAGCTTCGCCGGCTACTTCCCCTTCTTCCTCCTCGGCAACCTCTCGCCCTTCTTCGACAAGGATCCGACGAACCTGTATACGCTCATTGGTCAGGGCGGCGCGGTCGGCACGCTAGTAGTCTATGGTCTCTTCCGAGATATCCGTCGCGAGACCCGCGCGGAATAAACTGCGGTCAGCGTGCCGCCTGCAAACTCCGCCACGTCAGCGGTAGCTTGTCGCGGACGAGTCCTGCCGTCGCACCCGGGAGCCTATCCGTCGTCAGGGGGACATTGATCGTGTCCTCGCGATCGACCTGCCCTTCGACCCTCCCATATTTATATTCATACGCGAGCGTGCCATCAGCGACCAGACCGATGCCCTTCCAGTTCGGATTCGGGATGGAAATAAAGAAGAGGTCGCCCGCCGTGGGCTTGGTCACCGCCATCATCTTCGCGCCCTGCAGTGAACGCCAGAGCGCCTCGGCCGTCCAGGCGGCGGGATTTACCTGCTTGAGCTGTGGCGCGACGAGCTGGGCATAAGGCTTACGGCCATCAGCGTCGGACTGCCCACGCCAATAGGCGAAGGCCGCCGCAATCTCATCGGCGACCAACGGATAATGGGTGCAGCCGAGCATCAAGGTATCAATCGGCGCGGCCCCGTCGGCTTCGGCGGACTTCAGGAACGCACCGACATCGGCGCGGATGATATCGCGGATCGGCGTCTTAATAGAAGGGTCGCCCTCGATCGCAGCAGCGAGGCTGGCCGAACCCAGTTGGCGGACCGGCCGTCCAGTAACCTTAGCGATGGCCTTGGGATAGGCGTTGGAAGCGCAGGTGCCCACGGTGGCGAGCACGGCGACCCCGCCCTGCGCACCGTCGGCGGTCTCAGCCAGGCCTTGCGCGCCCGCTTCGACGACACCGATGACGATGACCGGGATGCCCCAGGCCTTCACGGCGGCCCGGATGTCTTCGAGCCCATAAGCGGTGGCGGTGTTGCACGCGATGACGATGGCCTTCACCGGCGGCTTCACGCCGTTGGCCTGACGACGGCCGAGCAGGAACAAGGCGTCACGCAGGATGAGTTCACGCAGGAAACCCGTCCGACCCACCGCGGAATAATTTCCATAAGGCATATTCGCCTGATCGCCGAAATAAACGAACCGTTCGCCCGCAAAATCCGGCACGCCGTCTGCGCCAGCCGCACCGGTTCCGTTATGATGGCGGTCATGCGCCTTAATGGCCTCGAGGACCGTCAGCCCACCGACGCCGGAATCGAAGACGCCGATCGGGAGATCGCGGAGGTCGGCGCGATAATCTGCTGCGACGAAACTGGAAGGGACGTCGCCCTGCGGATGAGCCTTAGCATGGGCGACCGCCGAGGCGACGACGTCGTCCTCTGCCCGCGACCCGACCGCGAGGACGCAGAGCAATGTAAAGCGGAAGAAGGCCTTCATCTCAGGTGCGGTCGGTGCGGTAGACGCGCTGGACCCGCTGAGTCAGGGTGCAAAGGGCTTCCCATGGGATACAGTCAGCCCAGGCGCAGAACTCCGCCACGGTGATACGGTCGGCGCCTTGGGCACCTAGGATTGTGGCGACGTCTCCGACGATGACCGAAGGGACGTCGGTGACGTCCACGATGCTCTGGTCCATGGTCACGCGACCAAGGATCGGGCAGCGTTGGTCGCGCACGAGGAAGAAACCACGGTTGCTGGCAGCCGTCGGGACGCCATCACCATAACCAACCGCGACAATCGCCACGCGAGTTGGACGGGAAAGGGTCTTGGTGCGGTTATAACTGACGGCGGTACCAGCCGGCAGATCCTTCACGAGGACAACGCGGGCATGGAAAGAAAGCACGGACTCCGGCCGCAGGCTCGCAAGGAACGATCCGGAGGAAGGCGGCAGACCGTATTGCATCAGGCCGACGCGCACGGCGTTGAACGGCGCCGAAGCGGAGAAGCTCTCAAGGCCGGCACTGTTGTCGGCGTGAATCATCAGGCTAGCACGGACGGCGGCCGGAATCCGTTCCAAAAGCTTGAGGAAGATCGCGCGTTGGCCGGAGGTATAGGTCGGATCGCTGTCGGCGTCAGAAAAATGCGTGAAGACGCCGCGCCATTCGAAGCCGGCGGACTGCACGAACGCGAAGAGCTCGGCGGCCTGAGCGTGCCAGACGCCGGCGCGGCCCATGCCGGTGTCGACCTTGACATGCACCTTGGCCTTGAGGCCCGCCTTGGCGGACGCGGCGGTAAGCGCCTTCGCTTCGTCCAGAGAGTTGAGGGTGAGGTCGAGGCCGAGGGCGAGGGCCCGAGGCAGCTCGCCCGGCAAGGTGGGGCTGAGCAGTAGGATATCGGCGTCATGGCCGATCTCGCGGAGAATGGCGGCTTCGGCGACGTTCGCCACGGCGAAGCAATCCACACCGGCTTGTAGCAGACGCGTAGCGACCTCGGGCATGCCATGGCCATAGGCGTTGGCCTTCACCACCGCGACATAGCGCACGTGGGGCGGGAGGGCCTGTTTAATGCGACCGACATTGCGATCGATGGCCGGCAGGTCGATCTCGACCCAAGCGCGCGCGGCGGAAGCATTCGATGAAGCGCTCATCAGCGGTGGCGCTCCCCAGACCACGTGGCGAAATCGTTGGCGACGTTTAAGGCATCAGGACGAGGCTCCTCGCGGAGGAAACCAGACTGAGCGAAGAAAACCGGCAAGGAAGACCAAGGATGCGAGACGGCGACGTGCGAGGTCAGCACGCTGGGAGCGGCTTCGCTCGAAGCCAGTACGCGACATCCCGCCGTGTTCAGTTGCGCGGCTTCGGCTTCGAATGGCGTGCCCAGCGAACCATCGGCAGAAACCTCGAGCGCATGCCAGCGCTTGAGACGGGATTCGACGGCGACGAGGAACGGACCTTTCTCACCGGCGACCAGGGCGGAGCGAGCGATGCCGGCGAGCGATTCCCACACAAAGATCGGACGCGGCTCGAGCGCGGACCAGGAGCGGACCGTCAGCGCAGCGATACGGATGCCCAGCACGGAGCCAGGGCCGACACACAGGGCGAAGGAGCGGATATCGCCGAGCTTCAGCTTGGACTCGGCCAAGGCCGCTTCGACGCAGCCGAAGAGGCCTTCCAAAGCGCCATCAGGCGAAAGGCCCTGACCTACCCAGCGGCCGCCCGAGAGAACACCCACTCGGACTCCAGCGCGGGCGGAGCCGTCGAAGACGAGGCAGGGTTCGGGCGCGCTCATGGCCTCAGCCTGGCGGCCAATCAAGGGCACGTCCACCCAGCAGATGCACGTGGAGGTGCGGGACTGACTCGCCGCCATCGGGTCCGTTGTTGATCACGACCCGGAAGCCCTTGGCTAAGCCGAGCTGACGGGAAAGTTGGCCGGCAACGAGTAGGAGATGCCCGAGGGTAGCCTGGTCTTCCACGGTCGCCTCGGCGACGCGCGGGATAGCCTTACGTGGCACGATGAGGATATGCGTCGGGGCCTGCGGGGAGATGTCGTGGAAGGCGACGCAGACAGTGTCCTCATGGATGAGCTTCGCAGGGATCTCCTTGTCGGCGATCTTCTGGAACAGCGTCTTCGGGGCGCTCATGGGAAATCAGAGGACGACGACCGTCACGCGACGGCGGCCGGCCTGGCGGGCGACGAGACCTTGTACCGTGTCGACCGCTTCGTCGTAGGCGGCCCGCCAGCGGGTCGAACGGGCACGGGTACCGGCGAGATACTGATCCTGCAGGCCGACGACCCAGAAGAGCACGTCGGCGGCTTCGCCGGTCGTAGCAAGAGCCGCTTCGACGCGTTCATGCGCCCAGAGCGCGTCGAACGGCTCGGCACGATGATCGAGTACGGCGACAGTCGGCACCGCCCGGTCCGGTGAAAGCAGGCGGAAGATTTGGGCGGCCGCAGCGGCGAGGTCCGTTGCGTTGAGGCGCGGATCGGTCTCGTCGTCGGCCTCGAAGACACGCAACACCGCGTCGACGTCGCTGCGCAACTGGGGAGCGGTGCCTACCATCGAAGCCAGCAGCGCGTTGAGCGTGCGAAGGCGGATCGATTTAGGCAGCGCGGCGGTCACTTGATTTTTCCTCCCTTGCGGAGCTGATCGATGGCCTTGGCGAGCTCATCGATATCACGGAACTCACGATAGACGCTAGCGAACCGGACGTAGGCGATCTGGTCAACCGCTTGGAGGAGGTTCATGATCTCCTCGCCGATCGCACTGGAGGGGACTTCGTCACCGAACTTCACTTGCAGGTTCTCGACGATTTCGGAAATCATCAGATTGATACGCTCGAGCTCGATCGGGCGCTTGTCGGTGGCCTTACGGACGCCCGAGGCGATCTTACCAATGTCGAACTCCTCGCGGGCACCGTTGCGCTTCACAACGACCATGCCTTCGCGGACGATTTCCTCGATGGTGCTGAAGCGATGATCGCACGCCAGGCACTCGCGGCGACGGCGGATGGAATGGTTACCCTTCCCGAGGCGGGTCTCTAGGACCTTCGTATCCTCGTGATTGCAGCGGGGGCAGAACATCGCTCAGAGTTTGAGGAAATTCCCCAGGAGATGGAGGCCGTGCTCGGTGGCGAAGGACTCCGGATGGAACTGGACGCCCCAGATCGGGAGCTCCCGATGGCGTAGGCCCATCACGAGACCGTCATCGGTCCAGGCCGTCACCTCGAGGGCAGCAGGGAAAGTGGCGCGCTCGACGACCAGCGAGTGGTAGCGGGTCGCGGCGAAAGGCGAAGGCAGGCCCTTAAAGACATCGGTGTTATTGTGGAATACCGGCGAGGTCTTACCGTGCATCAGCTGGGGGGCGCGGATGACGTTGCCACCGAAGGCATGGCCAATGGCCTGGTGGCCGAGGCACACGCCGAGGATCGGCTTCTTGCCAGCGAAGGCCTTGATTATCGCGCACGAGACACCGGCTTCGACCGGCGAGCACGGACCAGGCGAAATCATCACACGGTCAGGATTCAGCGCGAGCGCTTCCTCCACCGTGATTTGGTCGTTACGATACACCTTCTGCTCCACGCCCAACTGCCCGAAGTATTGGACCAGGTTGTAGGTAAACGAATCGTAGTTATCGATGACCAGCAGCACGTGCGGACGATTTGCCCAGCGCTGCGAAGTGTCAAGGAACCGCGACCCCGTGTGAACAAGTGAACGCAGCGATATTCATCGCTGCGAGGGGCAGGGACAGGGCTAGGGACAGGGATCGGAGACGCTTTGTTCACACCAATGTAGTCATCACGATGACTGGCGCGCGCGACGTCGTTCATTGTTCCTTTTTCCTCGCTGGCCATATCAGGAAGCCAATTCGCCGCTCAACTTCCCGGCCCTAGCCCTAGCCCTATTTCGGCCCACCCCCACCCCTATCCCTACCCCTACCCCTATCACCGTGAATTATACCCCAAACCCCTCGAAAGTAGGCCTTTACAGAGGGAGGGGGGTGTGAATAACTGTGTGAACGGCATGAAACAGCGCACCCTCGGCAAAGAAGCCTCCGTAAAGGGCAAGGCTCTCCACACCGGTCAGGAAGTCACCCTGACCCTGAAACCGGGCGCCCCCAACACCGGCCTGGTCTTCCGTCGCATCGACCTTTTCGGCAAGCCTGAGGTCCGTCCGGTATCCGAGATGATCACCGAACTCGAGCGCAAGACCACCGTCTCCTCCGATGCCGTCAAGTTGCACACAATCGAGCACGTCCTCTCCGCCCTCAGCGGCATGGCCGTAGACAACGCCATCATCGAGCTCGACGCCTCCGAGCCGCCGATCGTCGACGGTTCAGCCCGCCCCTTCACGACACTCATCCACCAGTGCGGCATCGTTGAACAGGAAGCCCAGCGCGAGACGTTCACGCTCACGCACCCGATCACGATCAACGAAGGTAGCCGCTCCATCATCGCCCTGCCCTTCGACGGTCTGCGCATCACGTGCACGTCCGCCGACGACCGCGGTATCCACACGCAGCACCTGACCATCGACATCGACGCTGAGACCTACGAAGCGCAGATCGCTCCGGCCCGCACGTTCACCATCTACGAGGACATCGAAGGGCTAATCGAGAAGGGCCTCATCAAGGGAGGCACGCTCGACTCCGCCATCATCCTCAAGGGCGACAAGATCGTCAGCAAGGAGCCCCTGCGCTTCAAGGACGAGCTCGTCCGTCACAAGATTCTCGATGTCGTCGGCGACATCGTCCTCGCGGGCATCCGTCTCAAGGCCCACATCATCGCGGTCCGCCCGGGACATGCGCTCAACGCCCGCCTCGCCGCGGCCGTCCGCAAGCAGTGGCAAGAATCCAAGGCCCCCAAGGCCAAAGCCGCTCCCGCCGGCCCGAAAGTCGAAGCCCCGACGGCCCCCGCTGGCACGGCGCTCGACATCCGCCAGATCCTCAACGCCCTGCCCCATCGCTACCCGTTCGTAATGGTCGACCGCGTAGTCGAGATCAACGAGGACTCCCTCGTCGCAATCAAGAACGTCACGATCAACGAACCTTACTTCCAGGGCCACTTCCCCGGACAGCCGGTCATGCCGGGCGTGCTGCAAATCGAGGCGATGGCCCAGGCCGCTGGCCTCATCATGCTGCGCCGCGGCGCCGCCGACGAAGCCCCGAAGGTCGTGTTCTTCATGAGCGCCGATAAGGTGAAGTTCCGCAAGGCGGTCACGCCAGGCGACACCCTCGAGATCCGCGCCAAGCTCACGAAGGTCCGCGGCCGCATCGCCGCCGCAGAGTGCGAGTGCCTCGTCAACGGCGAGTGCGTCTCGTCCGCCGAACTGCTCTTCACCATCGCCGACTCGCCAAACGGCTGAACCGGATGGCCACGCAAGTCCACCCCACCGCGATCGTCGAAGCCGGCGTCAAGCTCGGCCAGGACGTCGTCATCGGCGCCTACGCCTACGTGGGCGGCGACGTCACCCTGGGCGACGGCTGCGTCCTGCACCACCACGCGACGGTCGAGGGCTTCACGCAGCTCGGCCCGCAG
>CAIVYX010000315.1 GCA_903910245.1 uncultured Opitutia bacterium
ATGTTCCGAGGCATCAACTCGGTCGACGACAACGTGGGCAAGCTCCTCAAGCTCCTCGACGACCTCAAACTGACGGAAGACACCGTCTTCGTCTTCTCCAGCGACAACGGCTACTACCTCGGCGAACATAACCTCGGCGACAAACGTACGGCCTACGAAGAATCTATGCGCATCCCGATGCTACTCCGCTTCCCGCGCGCGGTGAAGGCCGGCCGCACCGAAGACCGCATGGTCCTCAACGTCGACCCGGCCGCGACCTTCCTCGACCTCGCCGGCCTGCCGGTGCCCACCGCAATCCACGGACGCAGCTGGAAGCCGCTCCTGGAAGAGAAGCATACCGACTGGCGCGACAGCTTCTTCTACTGCTACTTCTACGAAAAGAACTTCGGCTCCCCGCTGACGACTGCCGTCCGCACCAGCGATGCCAAGCTAATCAAGTACCCCGGACACGACGAGTGGACCGAGGTCTTCGACCTCAAGGCCGACCCCTACGAAATCAAGAACCTCGCCGCCGACCCCGCCTACGCCGACCTACGCAAGAAACTGGAAGCGGAATACGACAAGCAGGCCAAGGCTATCGACTTCAAGGTGCCCGACTACGCTGACAAGCCCGGCGCTGAAGGCGAAGAAGGCGCCAAGAAGAAAGCCGGCAAGAAGAAGGCAAAGTAAGCCAAGAAAACGGGTGGTTTTCTCCGCAAGGGCTGTCATCGTGCAGCCCTTGCTTATGTCACCCCTGCTCGACCTCACCCGCGCGCCCGCCACCGATCCGCTCGGCATCTACCGTTTCCGCGATGGCCTCTACGCTGTCGACCTGATCGCCGCCGCGATCACGGAGTTCGATCTCTTCACGAAGCTCGCCGCGAAGCCCTCTGACCTCGCCACGGTCTGCACCGACCTCGGCACCCATCGCCGGCCGACCGACGTGATGCTGACGCTCTTCGCCGCCAACGGCTTCCTCTCGCTCAAGCACGGCGTCTACACGGTGACTCCGCTTGGCCAAGAACACCTCGTCAGCACCTCCCCCATCTTCCTGGGCGCCTACTACGCCTCGCTCAAGGACCGTCCAGTGGTGAAGGACTTCATCATCATCCTGAAGACCGACAAGCCCGCCAACTGGGGCAGCTACAAGGACGAGAAGCCCTGGAGCGAAGCCATGCTCACCGACGCGTTCGCCACGAGCTTCACCGCGGCCATGGATTCGCGTGGTTTCACCCTCGGCCCGGCGATGGCCAAAGCCTCGCCGGTCGGCACGCGCACCCGCCTCCTCGACATCGCTGGCGGCTCAGGCATCTACGCCTGCGCCCTCGTCGCCAACCACGCCCAACTGACCGCCACGGTCTTCGAACGCGCCCCAGTCGACGGCATCACCCGCAAGATGATCGCCAAACGCGGCTTCCAGGACCGCGTCGACGTTAAGGCCGGCGACATGTTCACCGAGGCCCTGCCCTCGGGCTACGACGTCCACCTATTCTCCAACGTCCTCCACGACTGGGATACCGATAAGGTCCGCTTCCTTCTTGCCGCCTCCGCCAAAGCCTTGCCCAAGGGCGGCCTCCTGATCGTACACGACGCCCACCTCAACGACGACAAGACCGGCCCGGCTCCCGTCGCCGCGTATTCGGCGCTGCTGATGAGCGTCACCGAAGGCCGCTGCTACGGCACCGGCGAGATGCGCGACCTGCTGACCGAAGCCGGCTTCACCGACATCCACCACCAAGACACCGCGTGTGATCGCAGTATTGTCACTGCCGTAAGGAAGTGAAGATGACAGATGGCCGATGACAGATGACGGATAAATAAAGATGGCATCTCCCCTCTCATAATAATCTGCCTCCTCCCTCGGTCATCCGTACTCTGCCATCCGTCATCTGCCATCTACCCCACCCCATGCGCTTCCTGATTACAATAATTGCCGTGACGGCCTCGCTCGAAGCTGCGCCGATGGACCAGGAGGAGCAGCGCCTTGGCTTCGTCGCCCTCTCGGATGGCAAGTCCTTCGATGGATGGAAGCACCCGGGCAACTGGGAGATCCAAGACGGCGCCTTCGCCCGCGTTCGCCCCACCGGTCAACTGACCTACGAAGTCCGCACCTTGCCTGATGATTTCGAGCTACGCTTCGATTGGAAGGTCAGCAAGGGCTGCAATAGCGGCGTCTACTACCGTCCGGGTCAGGTCGAGTACCAGGTGCTGGACGACATCGGCAGCCCATATGGCGAAAATCCCCGCCAGGCGGCCGCTTCCCTGTTCTTCTGCATGGCGCCGAGCAAACGGATCACGCGTCCTGTCGGCGAATGGAACACCGCCCGCATCCGCTGCCAAGGCACGGTCATTGAGCATTGGCTCAACGAGCAAAACGTCCTCTCCTTCGATTACACCGACCCCAAGTGGGCTTCGGAAATCCGCCTACTCACCATCCGCGGAGGCGACCTCAAGGGCCGCGGCGGTAAACTACTCCTTCAGGACCACGGCCAGGACGTCGCTTTCCGGAATCTTCGCCTGCGGACGATTCCTGCCCACGAGATCATCAAAGCCGATCCAACCTTTGTGCCGATGCCGGTTCCGCCGGCCGCCCTGGCCAAGGAAGAAGCCCGCGTCCGCTCCATGCTCGAGAAGAAGAAATAATTGCCGCTCTTCCCATTTCCTATGCAACACCTCGCCGCCCTCTTCGCCGTCCTCCTCGCGCTCACCGCTTCGGGCGCCGACCACCCCGAACTCGCGCGCGTGTCCGCGGCCGACGACGCCCGGGTGGCGGCCATGCTGGCCCCGACCCGCGAAAAGCTCGAAGCCGTACTTTCGCCCGATCTGCGCTACGCCCACTCCAACGGACAGGTCGACACCAAGGCGTCCTTGATCGATTCCCTGACGGACGGTTCGGCGACTTATTCGAAGTACGCCTACCAGCAGCGCGCCTTCACCTTCCCTGCCCCCGGCATCGCACTCATGGCCGGACGCTTCGATGTGAAGGCCGTCGTGAAAGGTAACCCCGCCGAGAGCACCATCAGCTTCCTCGCCGTCTGGCACCTCGAAAAAGGCGAATGGAAGTTCCTCGCCTGGCAGTCCTGCAAGGTCCCGCCCGCGACACCAGCGAAGTAAGGTTATCCTCGCAACCGCAGGGGGTTCTGGCTGTCTCAATGGCAGCATGAACCCCCTGCTCGCTTCCGTCGTCGCCCTTACCCTAGGCGCCGCCTCCCTGCTCGCCGCCGACGCACCGGCCAAAGCTCCCGCCAAGGCCGCCGTACCGGCAAAAGTCATCGACCCGGAGTTTCGTAAATACCCCCTACCGATCGAACCCGACGAGAACGTCTCCTACGGATCGCACCGGATGCAGCGAATCTACTTCTGGCGGGCGAAGTCAGATAAGCCTACGCCCTTACTCTTCTACATCCACGGCGGCGGTTGGACCGGCGGCGACCGTTCGGTCGTCCGCAGCATGCTTAAGCCAGCCCTGGACGCCGGCATCTCGGTGGTCTCGGTAGAATACCGCAACATCCGTGACTCGATGGATGACGGCCTCGTGCCCCCCGTGAAAGGCCCTATGTTCGACTGTGCCCGCGCCCTGCAGTTCACGCGCAGCAAGGCCAAGGAGTGGAACCTCGACAAGACCAAGGTCGCTCTGGCGGGTGGCTCCGCCGGCGCCTGCACGAGCCTTTGGATCGCCTTCCACGATGACCTCGTTGACCCGAACAGCACTGACCCCATCGCCCGCGAATCCACCCGCGTGACCTGTGCCGCGGTCTCCGGTGCGCAGACCACGCTCGACCCGCATCAGATGCGCGCATGGACGCCCAACAGCAAATACGGCGCCCACGCCTTCGGCATCGCCTGGGACGCGAAGCAGAAACTTTCGTCCTTCGACATGTTCTACGCCGAGCGCGAACGCATCCTCCCCTGGATCAAGCAATACTCGCCCTACGAGCTCGTCAGCCGCGACGACCCGCCCGTCGGCCTCTTCTACTCCGCTGCTCCTAACCTCGGTAAAGACGAGAAAGACCCGACGCATACCGCCAACTTCGGCGTGAAGCTCAAGGAGCACTGCGATGCGCTCCAGGCCCC
>CAIVYX010000316.1 GCA_903910245.1 uncultured Opitutia bacterium
CACTCCACACTCGATACCCCAACCTCACCCTTCTACCTTCCTGTCCACGGGTCCTCTTGCCCTCGAGCCCTCGCCCCCATGCGCTTCACCCCCGCCCTCTGCCTGCTCCTTCTATTCTCCGCGCTCGGACTCCGCGCCGCGGATCGGCCGAATATCCTCTTCATCCTGGGCGATAACTGGCGCTTCCCTAACGCGGGCACCTTGGGCGATTCGCACGCTCGCACGCCCGCCTTCGATCGCGTCGCCAAGGAAGGCGTGCTCTTCACCCATACCTTCAACCCCGCACCCTCCTGTTCGCCGTGTCGCTCCAGCCTGCTCACGGGTCGGGCAATCCACGAGCTCGGCGAGCGCGCTTCGCTCTGGAGCGGCTTCCCGCAGGACACCCCAGTGGTCTCTCAGCTGCTTCGCGACTCGGGCTACGCGATCGGCTACCAAGGCAAACCTTGGGCCCCCGGTAACGCCGAGGCCTCGGGCTGGAAAGAGAATCCGGTCGGACCAAAGTTCTCCGGGCTCGACGCCTTTCTGAAAGCGCGCCGTCCGGGTCAGCCTTTCTTCTTCTGGCTCGGTAACACCGACACAGCCACGAAAGCCGGTAAGCGACCCTATCTCGATGACGCCAAGCAGGCCGGCATCGATCCAGCTAAGCTGCCGATCCCGCCAGAGCTGCCCGATTGCGCAGAGATCCGCCTCGATCTGCTCAACTATTACGGCGGCATCATCCGCATGGACCGCGAAGCGGCCGCCGCGCTCGCCGTGCTCGAGGCCGCCGGCGAACTCGAGCGTACGCTAATTGTTTATTGTTCCGACAACGGCTGGCAGATGCCCCGTGGCCTGGGCAACTGCTACGACCAAGGATCGCGCGTCCCGCTCGCGATTCGCTGGGGCAAAGAAGCCAAGGCCGGCCTGAAGGTCGATGCCTTCGTCAACCTCGGCGACCTCGCCCCGACCTTCCTCGAAGCCGCTGGCCTGACTCCGCCGAAAGAAATGACCATGCGCAGCCTGACGGGCCTGCTTCGCGGCGAAGCGGCCACCGGACGCGACGCGGTCTTCATCGAGCGCGAACGCCACGCCGACGTCCGTAACGGACACCTCAGCTACCCGATGCGCGCGGTACGTACCCGCGACTTCCTCTACATCCGCAACGTCCGCCCGGACCGCTGGCCCGCGGGCGATCCGGATAATCTCTTCCTGCACGGACGGCCCTTCGGCGACGTCGATACGACCGCGACCAAAGACTTCCTGCTCGTCCATAAAGACGACGACTTCGGCCGGCCGTTCTTCGCCCGTATCTTCGGTAAGCGCCCGGCCGAAGAACTCTACGACCTCCGGAAGGATCCGCACCAACTGACCAACGTCGCCGCCAACCCGGCCTACGCCACTGACCTCGCGGCCCAGCGCGCCCGCGTCGACGCGTGGATGCGCGATACCCACGACCCGCGGCTTGATCCAACTTACGACGCCTGGGATAAATTCCCCTACTACGGCAAAGCCCCGAAGTGAGGGAACGCATCCGCTGGATCTAAGGTAGGGGCAGCACCGCGTGCTGCCCTAGCTGCATCTACGGCAGGGACGTGATTGCCATCACATCCGTTCGCGGACGGACGAGCGCCAGCTTCGAATCCGGCTAAGACCCGACAACTCTCCGTACTCGGTCTCGAACGGCGGCGATGGGAATCGCCGCCCTCCCTAAACCCCCAGCCAATCATCCGGTCGCCGGTTCCCTTTTGAACTACGCCCTCTCCTTCACCGCATCGCGCGCACCCCGCCCGGCGTCAGGTCGCCTGAAGGACCTTTCACGACCGTCGGCTTACCGATGGTGATGTCATCGGCGTCGGGCGGCGGGTTGCCACCGCTACGCAGCCACTCGACCATCTTGGACTGGCCGCCCGAAGCGGCGACGCAGCGAGCGAAGATTGGCTGCGGCTCGACCTCGGTGGAGAAAAGATAAAGCCGCGGACCGCGGCCGGATTTCGCCGCGGCGAAGGCGTTCACGAGTTCCTCTTCCCAGCGCTTCTCCGTCGGCTTGCGGTCATCGGTCGGCAGCCGTGAGCGGACGCTGTCGCAGTAGATGATGGTAGCGTCCCGAGTTGAATAGCTGGCAGACTTGTCGCCTTTCGGGCTGCGGTACTGCGTGACGCCATCCTGGAAGTCGGAGAAAATGACCAGTCCATCGTAGGCACGCTCATTGCGCATGATATCGATCCATGCACCCACGCAGCCAGTCTTGAAGTTGTCATCGTATTGCTTGAAGATTCGCTTCCCGTTGGCGGTAAGTTTATCCGGGTCGGTGAACTTCACTGTCGGGGCCCCAGTGCGG
>CAIVYX010000317.1 GCA_903910245.1 uncultured Opitutia bacterium
CATTATCGACCAGCTGATCGGCGTCAACATCGAGCGCCAATTCCTCCAGCAACTCGATCCGCTCACCCAGGCCGGCCCTGGCGGTCAGTCAGCCGGCGAACGACTTGAGGCCTTGGACGCCAATCTCATGGAAATCCGTTCATTAAGCTCCGCGTTCACTGAAAAGTTCGCCTCGGCCGACGATGCCACGCAGTCGCAGTATCTCGAAAAAATAAAGTCCGAAGGCGAACTCGCCGCCATGCGGTGGTTGGTGGGACAGAAGTAGAGTATCGAGTATGGAGTATTGAGTATAGGGGAGGTGGAACCGCTTCAGGTGGCGGGGTAGGGATGCGATGACATCGCATCCGTCTGTCGCGGGTAGGGCCGACCATCCTTGGTCGGCCGCGGCCAAGCAGGGATGCTTGGCCCTACCCAAGACGCAGATGAACTAGGACAGCACGTGGTGCTGTCCCTACCTTAAAAGGCTTCGCAGCCGTTCACCATGCCAGCAGTTCCCCCGCGAAGGCCTTCAGCCTTCGTCACAGAATGATCATCGCATCCCCGTAACTGAAAAACCGATACTCTTCGCGGATCGCTTCGGCGTAGATTTCTTTCAGCCAGGTGAGGCCCGACGGATCGCCGGGCGTGAGGAACGCGGCCACGAGGCAGAGGAGGGTGGAGCGGGGCAGGTGGAAATTCGTGAGCAGGAATTCGCAGCAGCCGACGGTATCTCCCGGGCGGATGAAGAGCGAAGCGTCGGAAACGAAATCACCGTCATGCACGAAGCCATGCGTCTTGCGGAAGGCATCTTCGCTGGCGCGGACCGACGTGGTACCGACCGCGAGGCGCGGGCGGCGCGTGCGCAGCGCCTGCATCGTGGCTGCCGAGATACGATACGCCTCGGAGTGCATGACGTGCTCGTTGAGGTTTGCGACGGACACGGGTTGGAACGTTCCCGGTCCGACGTCGAGCACGAGGTCGAAGGCGTCGTGGCCGCGCGCCTTGAGCGTCGCGAGGAGTTCAGGCGTGAAGTGCAGGCCGGCGGTCGGCGCGGCGGCGGCGCGGGCCGACGACGGATCGGCATACACGGTCTGGTAGCGCGCCGCGTCATCGGCCGGCGCGAGTCCGCGGTCTTTGCGCGCTTCGACGATGTAAGGAGGCAGCGGCAGTTCGCCGACGCGGTCTGCGAGCTGGCCGACGGTCTCGCCAGCGGGCAGCGTGAAGCGCACGCGGTATTCCCCGTTCTTCGTCTCGACCGCCACGGCGTGGCGTCCGTCGATGGAAAATCCCGACGCGTCCGAGGCGCGCTTACCCGGGCGCAACATGCACCACCATTCAAGCGGGTCGGAAGTCGGACGCAGCAGCAGGCACTCGACCTTGCCGCCGGTCGGGCGCACGCCGAAGAGGCGGGCTTTGAGCACGGTGACGTTATTGCGGATGAGCACCGTGCCGGGCGGAAGCAGGTCGGGCAGTTCGGAGAACAGGCGGTGCTCGATCGTGCGCGTGGCGCGACGGACCACGAGCAGGCGCGAGCCATCGCGACGCAGCGCAGGCTCCGCGGCGATGCGTTCGGGCGGGAGGTCGAAATCCAGCTCCCGGACGTCCATGGCTTACGCTCCGGTCTTCGGAGGGGTGATCAGCAACTGTCCGTCGATTGCACGCAG